>JAIBDA010000019.1 GCA_024679635.1 Amphritea sp.
GGAGGAATCGAAGATGAGTCTGAATCCAAATGATGTTGTCATCGTCGATGCGGTACGTACCCCAATGGGTAAGTCCAAAGGCGGTTCCTTCCGTAATGTCCGGGCTGAAGCGCTGTCTGCCCGGGTAATGAATGGATTACTGGAACGTAATCCGAATGTTAACCCAGCTGAAATCGAAGATGTTATCTGGGGCTGTGTGAACCAAACCAAAGAGCAAGGGTTTAATGTGGGCCGTAATGCGGCGGTTCTGGCGGGGTTGCCCCATAGTGTGGCGGCTCAGACCCTTAACCGTTTATGTGGTTCTTCTATGGCGGCTCTGCATACTGCTGCTCAGGCAATTATGAGCGGCAACGGTGACCTGTTTATGGTCGGTGGTGTCGAGCATATGGGACACCTGGATATTATGCATGGTGTTGATATCAACCCTGAGATGAGTAAACAGGTGGCGAAGGCCGCGATGATGATGGGCCTCACCGCTGAGATGCTGGGTAAGATGAATATGGTCAGCCGGGAGGAGCAAGACGCCTTTGGCGCCCGTTCCCATCGCCTGGCGGATGAAGCTCGTCGTGAAGGACGTTTTGATAATGAGATCGTTGCTGTTGAAGGGCACGATGCAAATGGCTTTAAAATTCTGCTGGAGCAGGATGAGGTGATTCGTCCTGAGACGACCGTGGAAGCCCTTGCAGCGCTGAAGCCTGTCTTTGTACCGAAAGTTGGTACGGTGACGGCTGGAACCTCCTCAGCCTTTTCTGATGGCGCATCGGCGATGCTGATGATGTCGGCGGCCAAAGCTCAGGCGCTGGGCCTCAAGCCGAGAGCAAAGATTCGCTCGATGGCGGTGGCAGGCTGTGATCCTTCTATCATGGGTTATGGACCTGTTCCTGCGACACAAAAAGCGTTGAAACGTGCCGGGCTACGCATTGAGGATATCGATTACGTCGAACTCAACGAGGCCTTTGCTGCTCAGGGTCTTGCGGTACTGAAAAACCTTAAGCTATTGGATCAGATGGAGGAGAAAGTTAACCTCAACGGTGGGGCTATCGCGCTGGGCCATCCATTAGGTTGCTCCGGTACCCGGATCTCCACCACGTTGCTGAATGTGATGGAACAGAATAACGGCACATTAGGCCTGGCGACTATGTGTATCGGCATGGGGCAGGGAATTGCTACTGTTTTCGAACGGCTAAACTGAGCCTGACTTATCCGGGTAAGTAACTACCCGGATTGCCGCTTAAGTAAAAACCCCGGATACTGCGTATTATCGCTTTTGTATTCGGGGTTTTTTATTTGAATTTCTTTGCGCATTTAGTGCTGGCTGAACAGACGGTTGAATCCCGTGTAGGCAACCTGTTGGGTGACTTTGCCCGTGGCGTTGATCAACAGAGTCTTTCTGTTGAAGTATTGCAGGGGTTAATAACCCACCGCCGTGTCGATCAGTTTACCGATCAGCATTCACAGGTTCTGCAGATGAAGAGGAGCTTTACCCCACCAAGAAGGCGTTTTGCAGGAATCGCGTTGGATGTTCTGTTTGATCATTACTTGTTAAAACACTGGGAGCTGTTCAGCGAAGAACCTAAAAGACAGGTAATTGATGATCTGTATAGGGACCTGCTGGCGGGGCAGTCAGTCATGCCGGAACGGATGCAACAGGTTATCCAAAAAATGATTGAAGGAGATTGGTTCAGAGCTTATGAAACACTGGATGGTGTTGCTTATGCATTGGAACGGGTTGCTGGAAGAATACGCTTCAGTCATAACTTTAGCGGAGTGGGGGAGGAGCTTGCGCTTCACTACCCCCAATTTGAGATCGGTTTTAAGCGGTTTCTACCCGATCTAATCGAACAATTTCCATCGCCCTATATTCCCGATGGGAAAGTAGGCGGAAAAAGCAGCTAGCTTTTACGTTGCGCCAGTCGATCTTGCAGAGAACTTATCAATTCCTGCTTCCCCGGAGCGGCCTGACTTTTGGCTGGTACGGAGATGTTGCGATAACGGGCAATGCTATGAGCTATCTTCTCTTTCTTATCTAACCCAGCGTGTTCCTGAAAACGGACGCCTGATGAAACCTTCTCTGTTAATAATAAGCCCGAAGTCGTGCTGCTATTACCCTGCTGCATTAACGAGATATCTGCACTTAGTTTTATATCCCGGTCCAGCTCCAGTCGTGTTTCTTTTAATGGAGAGGTCGTTTTTCTCAGCGACAGAGATCCAGCGCTGCCAATGGCAGATTTTGGTTTGGCCTTAGGTTTAGTTTTACGCATACCCTGAGCACGGGTATCAATGCGTGACATGACTTCTGCCATCTCTTGAGCTTCTGCTTTCTGGCGGGTAATCTTTTCAGCTTCACGTGACTCACGTTCCTGCTCAATTTTTTCCCGGATCAGTTTTTCCTGTTTGGCAGAAGCGACTTTGCCCACCGCTAATTTAGGTGTTGCAGAGGTGCTGGTTGGCTTCACCGCTTTAGCTTTTGCCTTAACGGTTTTGCTACGCTTACGGGAGTCCATTTTGGCCAGTACTTTAGCCATTTCCAGCGTTTCCTTTCGCTCCCTGGCAATTCTTGCTTCCAGTTCTGCATCCCGCTTCTGAGCAAGCAGTTTCAGGTCGGTCTCACTCGGATTTGAAACCGGAGTAGTTGAACCTTTCTGATCGCCTTGTAATTGAGCTTTTTGTTCAGCTTCTTCAAGCAGGGCTAAAGCTGCCTTTCTCTCGCCGGCACTTTGACGGTGGGCTTTACTGGGCTTGGGTTTGGTAATCAGGCCTTGCAGACTTTTACCGTCAAAGGTCTCCATTGCGTCGGCAGTGAGTTCCCGTGCTTCACTCAGATTCTCAGCGAATCCCCATTCGGTAAAAGTAAAGCAGTTCGCACCTGAACTACGGATGTCCTCATAGAGCTCGGCTTCTACACCGGATTCTGCGGCGATCAGCAAGGTTTCCCAATGATGGTCTATATCATTTCGGGTTGAGCCCACATAGACTTGATTTGAAACTGTGTTGGTAATGGTAAAAATGATCAAGGTATTACTCGGTGTCACTGGAAAAAGAGGGCGTATTATAGAGATCCAGGAGGCAAAGGTAAGACTTGAAATTTAGTTTTTTTTCTGGCCGAAAATTAGTCATTGGTATTACTGTCATAAGAATAGTTTCCCGAGTCGAAATTAAGGTTACACAACGGGGCTGAAAACTGTTGAATAATCAAGGTTTAACGGCTTAGTCGGGCGATTATTTCGGCCAGTTGTTTATATTCAGAATAGGTTTCGACCGTAGGCTTGCGCAGAGAATAAGGTACTTTAGCCAGGCCGTTTATTTTGCCCGCTGGCAGTATCTGTTGCCATGCTGCTTTGAACTGCTGATCCTGGTCTAGTAGTTGCTGGCACGGGGAGCTGTTCCAGATCTGGTTTAGTTCAGCGCTATTTTGGGCTTGAATCAGGCAGGCATTGATCAAAGGACGCTGTTTGAGAATGTAAACCGCAGCGGATCGGGGGTCCTCCAATTGCATGCTGAAGGCCGCTGGCGCTGCACAGGTCAGAATCAGAGGTAGTGTCAGAAATAGTGTCAGAGGTTGAAATACGGACAAACTGCGGCTCCTGATATTGCTTCAAGTATTACCTGTTGCCAACAGTTTATCCTATTTTTAAGAATCGCTCAGTCCTGTTTTTTATAAAATCTTTGTAAGTCAGCTGCCGTTATTCACTAAGCAGGCTTAGTAGCTCTGTATATCCTGCATCCGCCATCTCTTCCCGGGGGATAAAGCGAAGAGATGCTGAGTTGATACAGTAACGCAGCCCTGTAGGTTTTGGACCATCAGTGAACAGGTGCCCCAAATGAGAGTCGGCATACTGGCTGCGTACTTCGGTTCGGGTCATAAAGAACTTAGTATCAGTATGCTCTGAAATTGAAGCTGGAGAGATAGGCCGGGAAAAACTTGGCCAGCCGGTACCGGACTTAAATTTATCCTTTGATGAAAATAACGCTTCTCCGCTAACTATATCAACGTAGATGCCTTCCCGCTTTTCGTTCCAGAACTCATTCTGATAGGCGCGTTCAGTGCTATCTTTTTGAGTGACCTCATATTGCACATCAGTCAGACTGCTGCGTAACTCCTTATCGGAAGGTTTCTTGAATGACTTTAAGCGCTCACTAATGCTGGTGCTCTTAGCGATGGGGCCTTTTTCCTGGCCCCGACCAAACTCTGTAAAATCGGGGTGCAACTGATCGCCCCAGGTTTTTTCCAGATACTGGTCGCGGCCTGAATTAAAACGGTAGTACTTATACCTGATTGGGCTGCGTTTGTAATAATCCTGGTGATAATCCTCTGCCGGGTAAAAAACGGTTAATTTTGTGAGTTCGGTCGCGAGTGGCTTACTGTAGCGCCCTGAGGCGGCGAGCGCGGCCATAGATTCTTTAGCTAATATGCGTTGTTGATCATCATGAAAGAACACCGCTGGACGGTACTGTGTACCCCTGTCGACAAAAGAGCCTTTGCCGTCAGTTGGGTCCATCTGTCTCCAAAGCGACTGCAGTAAACCGTCATAGGTGATAACTTGAGGATCATAGTAAACCTGAACCGCTTCAGTATGTCCGGTGGAGCCTGAAGAAACCTGGCCATAGGTAGGATTTTTTTCCTGTCCACCGGTATAACCAGAGATCGCTTCTTTTACACCGGGAAGTTTTTCAAATCCAGATTCTGTACACCAGAAACAACCGCCGGCAAAAGTGGCGACTTTTAAACCCTGCTGTTGCAAGTCAGTACGCAGAACCTGATCGGAGTTAGTGGCTGGACTGGCGATAACGGTAATCACGCTTACACCTGTCAGCAGAGCCAGTGCTACGGCTATTTTTATCTTCATAATGGTACCCACGGTAAGCTTTAAAAAATTAGCGAAGTAATATCGATAAAGAAAAGATACACAGGCGTCATGAAACAAAACTGAAAATACCAAAATGGTGAGACTCGCTTTGACCCCTTTAAGTGGCTGTAGTATCTCTATAACTAGCAATTAGATGGAGAGAATGAATTAATGCCAGCAGATACCGAAACGGTAGTACTAAATGAACTGCCGAAAATTGAACAAGGCAGCGTTATTCAGGTGAGTGATGCCACCGGAGAGCTAAAATATGTATCACGTTTTTTTGGTATTGATGGTCAGGTTATCATCACTCGTTTGCCGGCTGCGTCGCAGCTGAAGAAAGGGGGGATGGGGACCGATGAGTTAACCTATAGAGATAACTTTAAGGGTAAGCGTAAGCTGGTGATGCGATTGATCTCTAACGGTCGTGTTTTTGCCTTTGAAACTCAGGTAATCGACCTGTTTCTGATGGGTGGAAAGCTATTAATGTCCACGTATCCTAAACAGATTCAGTCTCGTTTGTTACGCAAAGAACCCCGTTATCCCTGTGCTATTCCAGCGCAACTTATCGCTGGCGATCTGACAGTGGAAAGTGTACTGATTAACTTTAGTACGGGAGGAGGCTTACTTAAAATCACAGAAGAAGACACCTTATTATCAATGCTTCCGGTTAAAAATGAGAATCAGGATTGTGTACTTAAACTTCAGCTTCCGTTTGATGAAAGTCCCTCAGAAGTTAAGGTCAGAGTGATGTCTGTCTCTACGGCTGAAAAACAGGTTGGTCTGTCCTTTACTGATGGCAGGGAAGTGATTCAGCGATATATTACTGCGCTTAAACTCGATTCTATCAGTGATTATTTCTGAATCAGGCGAGAATCACCTGATCTACCGCTTCTTGTCTGATACTGCCGATTATGCAGGCCTGAGAGTATCCAGCGGCCTGCAATTCCTCAATGACTTGTTCTGCCTGATCTGCGCTGACGGCGGCTAAAAGCCCCCCTGCTGTCTGAGGGTCGAAGAGCACTTCGGTAATGGTTTCATTATCGTATTCGTGGATATTCAGTACAGAGCTTTCGAATTTTCGGTTTTGAGGGTGGAGCGAACTCAATATTCCCGCTCGCAAGCAGGCCATTGTCCCGTCCAGAACGGGGAGTTTTTCCAGCCTTAAACGTGCGCTCAACCCTGAGCCGTCTAACATTTCGTGCAGGTGCCCTACTAATCCAAAGCCGGTGACATCGGTACAGGCGTGAGTGTTGGTTGCTGTCAGAATCTGGCTGGCCCGGTAATTTGATTGCAACATATGTTTAAGGGCCTGACTGATCCAGTTTCCCTGTGCCTGGCTGCGCATATCGCTGGCAAACAGGGTGCCGGTACCCAGAGGCTTAGTGATAATTAATTTATCGCCGGGCTGTAGTCCCTGTTTGGTCAGTAGTTGTTTTCGGTCTGCCAGGCCGTTGATAGTAAAACCTAACGTTAGCTCGGTACCTTCAGACGTGTGCCCGCCGACCAGGCCTATGTTGCAGTCTGAAAACACTTTGCTGGCGCCTAACAAGAGGTGGCGCAGACGCTGCTCAATTATTTCATCGCTGGCGTGGGGTAGGCTGACGATAGCTTGGGCGCTGTGGGGTTGAGCGCCCATGGCAAAGATATCTCCCAGGGCATGGTTAGCGGCGATCTGGCCAAAAAGAAAGTCATCGTTGACCAGTTGACGAAAACTGTCAACGGACTGTACCAGCAATTTCCCATCAGGCACGTTGATGACTGCAGCATCATCCGGCCGGTCGAGACCAATCTCAATCTCATGGGGTGGTGGCGGGAGTTGTTTTAACACTCGGTTAAGGATGCTGTGTCCGACTTTTGCCCCGCAGCCTCCGCAGCGCATATCGGGGTTTTCAATTTTAAGTTTAGCTCCCGGAACTTGGTCGGGTAGTTCGGTCAGATCACTGAAACGGTGCATGAATTTTTGATCAATACTGTCTTTCCAGCGCCAGACCCAGTCACCGGCAAGACTAAAGGGGCCTTTAGACGCTACTGCAAAGCGGTCTCCGGTGCTGACCAGACTGAGAAACTGCTTTTGTGGTTTGTGGCGAACGAATGAACCGCCGGCTAAAGCTGCCAATAGGTTGTGGGCCAGTGGGGGGCCCTGGCGCACAGCGAAAACGCCTGCTTTCGGTCGAGGATAATTAACCATGTCGGCGATATCGCCGGTGGCAAAAATTTCAGGATGGGAGAGTGATTGAAGATAATCATTGACCTGGATGCACCCATTGTCTGAACATTTCAATCCCGCTTTTGCTGGCCAGCCCGCTCCCTGGGCTGCGGTAGCCCAGATAATTTCATCCAATTCAACCGTCTGTCCTGTTTCGCTAACGACCCGGCCCTGCTTTACCTGAGCAACACGGAAACTGCTATGCAGTGTGATACTGCGTGCCTGGAGTACTTTCTGGTAACGCTTCTGAACCCGAGGGTTGTGGCTGGGCAGAATCTGTTGTGGGCCGCTGATAATATGAAAATGCAGGTGATCAGTGCTGCGCTGTTGCTTATTTAACATTTTGTGTAGCTTGTATTGCATCGCCAGCAGAACTTCTACAGCACTGGCGCCACCGCCAACAGTTCCGATATGGAAATCTTGACTATCGTCTCCCTGCATCACCTTATTTTGCAGTTCATCCCAGTAACTGAGTAATTGTCTGACCGGCTTTACAGGGGTGGTGAATTCAGTCGCACCGGGAATAGCGGAAAGGTCAGGTGTAGAGCCTATATCAATGCTGAGGAGGTCGTAATTGAAGTCGGGGTGATTCAGGCATTGAACGGTACGGTTTGTGGGATTGATGCCGACGACCGAATCTTCAATAAAGTCGATTCCGGCATAGCGACAGAAACGGCCAAGATCGATATGAATCTGATCAAAATTATAATGCCCGGCAATGAGTCCCGGCAGCATACCGGAGTATGGAGTCTGAACCAGATTTGATATCAACGTAATACGGACACCGGCGGGTTTCTTCATCGCCATCATCAATAGAGCGATGGCGTGTGCATGCCCCCCACCGATAAAGATCAGGTGTTGGGTTGCCGGGGTCAGATCCTGTTGCATTGCTGGTCAGCCTGTCAAAAAGTTTGCCCTATAGTAGCGAAAAACAGGCTTAAGATAAGTAAAAAATACCGGGTGCTTGCACCCGGTCAATAAAAAGGAGTCTGCGAAAAGGTCAATGTTCTTTCGGGCCCTGATCGGAGGCTCCTGTCAGAGCCTGATATTTTAGAAGTTGCTTCAAATATTACCGATAGGGTAGGTAAGATTAACAATTCTGAGAATATCCTAACCCGTTAAAGCGGCGCGGCAGCTGGCCAAATCAACTTCCGCGCCTAGTCAGACTACCGGTGAGGTGAGAGTAATCTGTCTTGTCTTACGAGCAAGATTGATATTAACGAGAATGATAATGATTATCAATAACTATTTTATCTGTTTCGTTGTTCATAAATTAGGCCGCTTTTGCAGAGAGCTGAACCTTCTGCTTACAAGGGACTTATAAGTGGCTATACAGTAGTTTTCCCATAGGCTATCCACAGGAACCGGGGATAAAAAAACTTATCCAGATCAGGCCTTAGTCAGAATAATATTGAACAATTCCACAGTCGCGTCTTAACTGAAGGTATTGATGATCTCCGCTACGGATCAGATTATGGGACTTGAGATAAAGAGGTCTGAATTCACCCGGCGTGATTATGAGCGCTTTACCGGCAAGCTGTTTAATAATTTAGATACGCTTAAACAGTTATTACAGCTGCCAGACTTTGGCCGGGGGGAATCAACTCTGGGGGCTGAGCTTGAGCTTTATATTATTGACAGGCTGGGCCGCCCACTCGCGGTGAATAGTGAACTGCAGAGCGCGGTGGGGGATCCACAGTTAACCCTTGAATTGAATCGTTACAATCTTGAATATAATCTGACGCCTGTGGAGATGGGCGGTACTCCGTTTTCTAAAATTGAGTCTGAGATCTGCGCTGTCCTAAGTAAACTCAATGAGTATGCTCAACAGTTCTCTGGCAGGGTGCTGCCTATCGGTATTCTGCCAACCCTGAAACGCAGCGATTTTGGTCTCCATGCGATGACGGATCTGTCCCGTTATCACGTATTAACCCGGGCTTTGTCAGAGATACGAGGGGAAAGGCTAACTATTAAAATAGATGGCGCTGATCCTATCTCCTTACGCGCTTCTGATGTGACCCTGGAGGGTGCAAACACCTCTTTGCAGATGCATTATCGTGTCCCCCCTGAGCAATTCGCGGCTAGTTATAATTCGATTCAACTGGTTACCCCTCTGGTGTTGGCAATCTCTGCTAACTCGCCATTGTTACTGGGTAACAGGCTCTGGCATGAAACCCGTATACCCCTGTTTAAACATGCTATCGATGGGCGTGATCATCATCCGGTTAAAACCGGTGAATCTGACCGGGTGAGCTTTGGTAATGGCTGGGTGCGCCACGGGGTGCATGAGCTGTTTGCAGAAGCGGTTTATCTGCATAAACCAATCTTGCCTATTTGCGAATCAACCCAATTCAGGCGGATGGCAGCAGATAACTCGGTGACGGAGATTACGGGCAACGTTGCGCCATCTTTATTTGAGCTGTCTTTGCATCAGGGTACGGTATGGCCCTGGAATCGTCCGGTGTATGACCCTGCGGATGGGGGCCATCTGCGAATTGAGATTCGGGCTCTGCCGGCCGGCCCCAGCGCCTGCGATAT
Organism: Amphritea sp.; assembly: GCA_024679635.1. Next base: position 9,595 of record JAIBDA010000019.1, read on the forward strand.
GATGGCAAACGCTGCATTAATCATCGGTTTAGCGGAAGGTCTGCGGCCCCGGATTGAAGAAATAATACCGGCATTACCGTTTCAGACTCTGGAGTATAATTTCTATCAGGCAGCAGAGAAGGGGATGAAAGCACAGCTGATGTGGCCTAATGGCCCCCGGGAACAGCTATCACGTACGCCTGTTATCGATATCGTCGCGGAATTATTGCCGACGGCCCGCAAAGGCTTACTGAAGGCGGGCATTGCCTCCCGTGAAGTTGATTACTATCTGGGTATTATTCGTCAGCGTTTACAAGCCAAAACTAACGGTGCCTGTTGGCAGCTAAGGCAGTTTAACCGATTGTCCCACTCGTTAGTAAAGCGTCGGGCGCTAAGGTCAATGCTGGAACATTATATTCAGCATTCGGGTAATAACCGTCCGGTAGCTCAGTGGGAAGATATCTGATGACGCGCAAGTCACGGCCTATTCACTTTCTCCATAATCCAAAACCGGAAACCCTGCCTGAAGATGTAGGGGTTTTTTTACGGCAATTGGGTGGGCCCACTCTGATTGTTGTAGAGGGACGGGATAATAGTCGTTGTCGCGCTATCGCTACGTTATTACATGGAAATGAGCCGTCCGGTGTTCGGGCCATATTGGGATGGCTGCGCAGCGGAGAGCGTCCTGCGGTGAAGTTGATCTGCTTGATTGCGTCGGTTCATACTGCGCTGCATGAGATTCTGTTTCACTATCGGCAGATACCCGGGCAACGAGATATGAATCGCTGTTTTCGCCCCCCTTTCTACGATCCTCTGGGGCATGTGGCCAGTCATTTTATTGAGGTGCTTGAACAGTATCGCCCGGAAGCTGTGTTGGATATCCACAATACCTCAGGTATGAGTCCGGCTTTCGGTGTTGTTACCTATGAAAGCTCCGTCCATGAAGCCTTGGTGAGCCTGTTTACCCGGCGGATTATTGTGACTGAGTTTCGTTTGGGATCATTGATGGAGCTTAGCGGTGATCAATTGCCGATAGTGACTATAGAATGCGGTGGTGCTCAGCAGCCCGAAGCGGATCAGACGGCTGTAGATGGCTTACAAGCCTATCTGTTCAATGAGGATGTTTTAAGTTTAACCCCGGGCCTGCTGTTGGATCTTTATCGCCATGCGGTGCGTTTGGAGCTGCAACCGGATTGTCGGATCGCTTATGCAGATCAACCTATCCCCGGTGCTGATCTGACAGTTTGTCTTGATGTGGAAAAATTTAATTTTGGTGTGATACCGGCGCTTACCCGGTTGGGATGGTTAGGTCCGCGAGGAATGTCGGTTTTTCAGGTGCTGAATGCAGCGGGCGAGAATGTTCTGCCTCACTATTTTCTCAGTAAATTCGACAGATTTTATACCGCGCAACAATTGAAACTCTTTATGGTGACGACTAATCCGGCGATTGCGCAAAGCGACTGCCTTTTCTATGCCTGTGCAGAAACTGAACATGAACAGATTAGGGAATAGGCCGTTGAGTAGGGCATAGAGTCGAAACACGGTGGATAAGAGGCGTAAGTCAGCCAGGGGAAAGAACGCTGGATAGATTATGTTCAGCTTTCTTATCCCTAGTTATGGCGGGCTCTGTCGCGGTTTTAATAAAGTTATGCAGGGTTTTCCCCAGAGGTTATGCACAGATTTTGTGGGTAACCTATTTTTGTCTGGTTAGGCCCATTTTTTTAGGATGGCGACGCCTTGTTTATAGCCCAAACCGCCATTTCCATGTACTGCCCCTATTTGATGGTCCGGGCTGGCAGTCAACTGCTGATGCATTTCGATCAGACTGTTCAAAGCCGGATTATTCCAAGGGCCCTTGGCCAGATTCATCCCGCCGGTAATGGTAATCAGATGCTGTTCCAGAAATGCTGGCACCTGTTCTAACAGGTCGACCAGACTGCTCGCTAACAGAAATGCGATAGGGACAACAGGATAGCAGGTGTAAGTTTCTAATAAGGCTTTGCCCTGTCTGAACTGTTCGGCGAAATCGGTTTCGGCCTGATGGCAGGCTGCTAAATAGGCCAGTTTGAGGTGATCGTAGCTGACAATGTCTTCAACATGCTGCTTACCATCGCCGGGTAAAAAACCGAGCCCTACACCTGATATTTCAAGACAAGTATCTGCAGGAATGGTCAGCTGTTGAGCGATAGAAGAGCTGCTGATCAGTAGTCTGCCTGAAAAGTCGATCAGGGGATTGGCACAGTCAACGCCACGAAATAACGGAGTTATATGGTTATACCAGCGCTCATCGGGGAGTTGTTCTGCGATGAGTTGATCTGAAACGACGTTGCGGTAGCTGCACTTATAGTTTTCAAACAGATGATGGGCGAGTTGCTGGAACAGCTCAGCGTCGGCTCCGTGGCGATGAATAAACTGCTCTGCCAGCTCGTTATAGGCGGTTGTCAGGGGGTAGTCATCACCATAGATCGCCATTAGATCCAGGCGCTCCTGACGCTGGTAACCGGTCCGTAGCATATCTTTGCCACTGATGACGACCGCATCAGCTTCACCCCTTTTGATTAAATGCCGGGCATGGGACAAAGCTTCCAGTGGGCCGCAACCACTGCGGTAATGATTCGGCTGTAATTCGCTCTGCCAGGGGGTGCTCAGGGGGTCGATAGTCAGCTCGGTTATCCGGGCTTTCTGCTGTTGAAGTGTTTGTTCCAATTCCAGGCAGTGCTTCAGAGAGCCTGCTTCATCGACGGTTTTTGCTGAGGCGATTATCAGGGCTTCCGGCATAGCATCACTTCCAAACAGAGGGAGCTGCTATTCTATCAGGGTTTTCCTGTATAGGCTAAGCGGCCTAAGCCGCTTGATCCGGCAGGTGTTACTTACTGAGCAGTTGTATACCGCTCTCTTCAATAGCAATCTTTCGCTCTTTATAGAGCCTTCCGATGACAGCTTAAATGCTTTTTAACTACAGCTGAACAGGCGCTTGATCATTTCCGGTGAGGTTTTTGTTAAGCGTTGACCTGCAGACAGCGGTCCGGAATTTAAGAGGTATGGTATTTCGACTGGGAATAAATACAGGTGGCACATATACAGATGCGGTGCTGGTGGATGGTCAGTAAAAGGTTGTGGCTGCCTTTAAAAGCCTGACGACCCGCTATAACCTGACGAACGGTAATGCAGTATGCGGATTGCCTGCTGAAATGCCGCGCGGGAACTTTACCAGCTGGCCCTGAACGTCGGCACCGGCATCGCGACAGATCTGTAACGCTTCTTCATCGTCATGAAATTCAATGCCGACCTCTTCGAGAATAATTTCGGCATTTTTCTCGATCAGGCTCAGGCCATCATCAAGCACACCGCAGGTGTTTAACGTTAGCCGGGTCTTTGGTGCGAATGGTCAGATATCCATCTGCAGCTAATAGTTATGCAGTGTTATACGCCGTTAGTGCTGGGTATAGCCATCTTCGTGCATTGCCTTACGCGCTTTCTCCAGATCCAGTTTCTCAATCGGCTCAGACAGGTAGTAAGGTAGCTCGACCGGTTCATCAGTCAGCTGGATCATCTTGCCTTCTATTAGCCTATCGATAACCGAGTTAATGGTTTTGACCAATTCAGTAGGTGCCGATGCCGGGTATTGGACCGTCATATAATCGATAAGCTGTTGCAGGGTATGCTGACCATCGGCCAGTGACACGACGATACCCAGCCAGTCTTCAATATCTGTTGTGTGTGTAGGATTATGGATATTAACCAATGCGATCCTGCCGCCCTTACGAGTGAAAATAACGTTACGATAAAAATACTTGTTGGTTTCCACGGCAGGGCCCACAGTTGGTAAATTCAGTGCCAGACTATAGCAAGCACAAGGGTAAGGCTATATACCTCTTAAGTGAAGGCTGATGGAAATGTGTTACTCAAAACCTAGCTCGTTATAGGCGGTGGTTCAGGGGTAGTCAGCTCGGTTATCCCGGCTTTCTGCTGTTGAAGTCTTTGTTCCAGTTCCAGGCAGTACTTCAGAGTATTTGTTTCATGGGCAGTTTTTGCTGAGGCGATTATCAGGGCTTCCGGCATAGTATCTCTTCCAAACAGAGGAAGTGTTATTTCATCAGGGTTTCCTGTGTAGACTAAGCGGCCTAAGCCGCTTGATCCGGCAGGTACTACTTGCTGAGCAGCCGTATACCGCTCTCTTCAATAGCAATCTTTCGCTCTTTATAGAGTCTTCCGATAGACAACTTAAATGCTTTTTTACTACAGCTGAACAGGCGCTTGATCATTTCCGGAGAGGTTTTGTCGTTGGCTGCGATATATCCGTCGTGCTCCTCTAACAGGTGCATGATACGCTTACCCAGGTCATCAGTTTTGCCATAGCCCAGTTGCTGCAGGCACAGGTTTATCTTGCCATCGGGGCGAACCAGCTTAATGAAGCCTTTCATCCGCTGGCCATAACGTACCGGTTTAAAGACGTCATCATCGTAGATAACACCCCAGTGCTGGCCGTTAATGATCGCTTTGTAGCCGATGTGGGTGTGGTCTTCGATAATAAGGTCGACCTGCTGACCTTTCTCGTAACTATGAGGATAGTTATCGAGAAACTTATTTAGTTTAGTTGTACCTGCAATCCGGTCCGTTTCCTGATCAAGGTAAACATAGACAATCTGCTCCTGATCTTTCTCAACGGTTTTCTTCTGCTCGCTGAAAGGTACCAAAAGGTCTTTGGGCAGACCCCAGTCGAAGAATGCACCGATACGATTAAGATCCAGTACCTTGAGACAAGCGAAGTCACCGACCTGGGCTTTTGGCGTTTCTGTTGTGGCGATCAGAAAATCATCGGAGTCGCGGTAGATAAATACATTGAGACTGTCCCCGATAGCAGTATTTTCAGGGACATAGCGCTGAGGCAGCAGAATTTCTCCCAGCTCTTCGCCGTCGAGATAGATGCCGAATTTAACTTCTTTGACCACTTCCAGAGTGTTGAACCGACCGATCATTGTCATGGAGTCTGTGCCTCGTAAAAAATAGAAAAAACGGAGGCTGGCTCCGTTTTAGGATCAGTGTATTGAGCGGTTGTTTATGAATGGTCTTTCAGAAATTCAGGGTCAAGCTGCAACTCGTTATTGCTGTTAATGCTGATGCCTCGCTCACGGATGTTTTTGGCGATCAGCTTAGCTTCCCCCAGTGAGTGCATGCTGTAGGTTCCGCACTGATATTCGTTCAGCTCAGGAATTTCGCTCTGTTTCTCAACCTGCTGAACATCATCCATCGCTGCCAGCCAGGCATTTGCGACTTGCTGCTCTGCTGGTGTACCAATCAGACTCATGTAAAAACCGGTACGGCATCCCATTGGCGAGATGTCGATAATCTCAACACCATTGCCATTCAGATGATCGCGCATAAAGCCCGCGAAGAGGTGTTCAAGGGTATGGATGCCCTTTTCAGTCAAAATCTCTTCATTTGGCAGACAAAAACGCAGATCAAAGACGGTAATGGTATCGCCGCCAGGGGTTGTCATCGTCTTGGCAACACGCACTGCCGGGGCATTCATACGGGTGTGATCAACAGTAAAACTATCTAGCAGAGGCATGTCGGAATCTCATAGGGAATTACAAATAGTATATAGGGCTGATTATCCCAGTATTACGCTGGGAAATTAACCCTTAACAGATGATTTCTTTTCAGGCGGTTAACCGCTTATATTTCTTTGAGTTGGTTTAGCAATGCACGGGCAGGGAAGCCTAGTTTTTTTTCCAGTTTTTTTGCTCCGTTCAGCAGTGCTCTGGGGTTCGACTCAGGTTTACCACCTTTAAATGCAAAGGCGATCAAGTTACCACTATCCACGGTACAGCAGAGCCAGCTGTCTCCGAAGATCTGGGTAAGCTGTTGGTTGGCTAATGGGTGGAAACCGTTACCCTCATCCCAGAGATTTAATACCAGCACCCCCTGATCACTCAGCAGGTGGTAACAGTGATGCAGATATTCATCTTGCAGTTGCTGGTGCAGCATCCCTGTGTCGGTAAACAGGTCTGTGAAGATCATGTCCTGAGGTGTTGTTGCCTGTTGCAGGTACTCCAGAGCGTCACTAATCGTAATGCTAAGACGGTTGGAAACCGGAAGCTGAAAATGCTTAGCCGCGGTCGCCAATACCTGAGGGCGGAGTTCGGCAACGCTGATAGTCAGGCTATCAGAGTAGTTGAGTAATGCCTGAATCAGTGAGCCTCCACCCAGGCCAAGCATTAATACCCGATGAGGGTTAGGTTGATAGAGTAGGCCTAGTAGCATCGCTTGTAGATATTGATATACAGGGTATTCCGGGCGGCTAAGTTCAATCCGGCTTTGTTCGCCGCCAGAACCAAAACTCATATAGCGGAATGGGCCATCATCATAAACATAGATTGGGCCGTACTCGTCAAAATAACAGGCTATCTCTGTTCCATGCATGTTGCTCAAAAGGTGCTCCAAAATAAAGGCAGAGTATATTGCACTGCAAAATAAAGATTGATTCAAGTCAGTGTTTTTAGGTTCAAGATTAAACCTGCGCAACTTTTCTCACGGTTAATGGTTATTTTTTCATCTAAATTAGCCACTTAGTTGAACAGCATGAGTAGCCGACTTCTCCTATCATTAATGAACTGCAGTAAAGATAAAAAAAATAAAAGGCGGGAGAGTCCTATGAGGAAAAGTCAGTTGGCGACAGCCTATTGTATCGGCTGTGGCTGTAATGATCATCACAGTTGCGATACTGATTATGGAAAATGTACCTGGATCATCGTTGACCGGGAGTTGAATGTGGGAGTATGCAGTGGTTGTGAAGAGGCATTAGCTGCCTGGCAACAGGGGGCGAGAACTGCTCCGATGCTGCAAGCTCAGGCCAACCTGTAATGTGACAGCGAAGAGGCTTGTTTTGGTTTCTTCAGCCTGACAACGTATCAGTAAAGTAATAAAAAAGGAGCCGCGGGCTCCTTTTTTGTTTTTGCCTAGTAATCATAGGCAGTAGTTTGAGACCTGGATTTAACGTTTACCCATTCGGCGGATCGCCTGTGGAGTGAAATCACTGTGTTTAAAGCGAGCGTTGAAATCAAACCCATCCCCCTCTTCATTGGTCAGACTACCCACCAGATAACGGTTGGATTGCAGGTCATATAACGCCTCTGCTGTCAGCCAGGGTACCTGAGCATCCTGATACTGCATCTGGTGCGCTTCAGCGACGCGCCAGAGTTGATCACGGCCATCAAAGTGATCCACCACTGCTGCCTGCCAGGTATCTTCATCTATGTAGAATACGCGTTTAGCGTAAACGTGGCGGGCGCCTTCTTTGAGCGTGGCCTCCACTTTCCATACCCGGTGTAGCTCGTATCGGCTGTATTCAGGGTTGAGATGTCCCTTGGTCAGAATGTCCTTATATTTTAGGTTACGGTCAGCGAGTTTATAGCTGTTGTAAGGGATGTAGATCTCCTCTTTACCAACTAAATTCCAGTTATAACGATCCGGTGCTCCATTAAACATATCCAGATTATCGGAAGTACGCTGCCCGTCAGATGCCGTTCCTGGGGCGTCATAAGCGATCTGTGGTGCACGACGTACACGACGTTGGCC
>JAIBDA010000038.1 GCA_024679635.1 Amphritea sp.
GCTATGGTGGGCTATTCTGATAAAACTGATATATATACTTAAAATCATTTGGTTTCAGCCGCTATAATAACAGAGATTATTTGCCAGCCTGTGAATATTTCCCGTCAGGTTTTAAGTTTTTGGAGTAGTTTTGAGCCTTTTTAAGGAATAAATCTACTCAAAGCTGCCCAAAGTAGGGGTTCAGCCCTTTATATGCTGGGTTACAGCTTTTATGATGGTTAATGGTTGTTCGCAGTATGCCGGGCCGGTGATATTCAGGCTGGGCGCATACAGTTAATAAACGGAACATGTTTGCCGGTTCCTTATACACCAGAGAAGCTATGGATATTACAGAACTCTTATCTTTTACCGTTCAGCAGGGAGCATCCGACCTTCATATAACCGCAGGTATGCCACCGGTCATCCGGGTTGATGGTGAAGTGAAGAGAATCAAACTGCCCTCTCTGGAGCATAAGCAGGTTCAAACGCTTATTTACGACATTATGAACGACAGGACGCGTAAGGATTATGAAGATCGGTTCGAAACTGACTTCTCCTTCGAGGTGCCAGGCCTGGCACGTTTTCGTGTTAACGCCTTCAATCAGAACCGCGGTGCCGCTGCTGTTTTCCGTACCATCCCCAGTAAAGTATTGACCATGGATGATCTGGGCATGGGGCAGGTGTTTCGTAACCTCTCTGATAATCCCCGTGGCCTGGTGTTGGTGACAGGGCCGACCGGTTCAGGCAAGAGTGCCACCCTGGCAGCAATGGTCGACTATGTAAATGAGACTCGCAACGATCACATCCTGACCATCGAAGACCCTATCGAGTTTGTTCACGAAAGTAAGAAGTGCCTGATTAACCAGCGAGAAGTTCACCGAGATACGCTAGGGTTTGAAGAGGCGTTACGTTCCGCGCTACGTGAAGATCCCGATGTAATACTGGTTGGTGAGATGCGAGATTTGGAAACTATCCGCTTAGCGCTGACCGCTGCAGAAACCGGGCACCTTGTGTTCGGTACGCTGCATACAACGTCCGCAGCTAAAACGATCGACCGTATTATTGATGTGTTCCCTGCAGCAGAAAAAGCGATGGTGCGCTCGATGCTGTCAGAGTCTTTACAAGGCGTAATCTCTCAGACGCTATTGAAAAAGCCCAAAGGGGGACGTATCGCCGCTCATGAAATTATGGTGGGGACCCCTGCTATTCGAAACCTGATTCGTGAAGATAAGGTCGCTCAGATGTATTCTGCTATTCAGACCGGCGCAGGCTTTGGTATGATCACTTTGGATCAGTCGCTGACAGACCTGATGCAGAAAGGTTTGATCACTCGTGATACCGCTCGTAGTAAAGCGTTGAATCCAAAGAATTTCTAATAGGGAGCGTGCATTGTGGATATTACTCAACTGCTAAAAGTTATGACCGACCGCGACGCTTCTGATTTGTTTATTACTGCCGGAGCCAGGCCTAGTATTAAGATTAACGGCACAATAAAGCCGCTGACAAAAGAATCTCTGAAGCCTGCTCAGGCCCGCGCTCTGACCTACAGTACAATGAATGATAAACAGTTGTCAGAGTTTGAAGGCACCCGCGAGTGTAACTTTGCCATCAGTGCCCAGGGTATTGGTCGATTTCGTGTGAGTGCTTTTTTTCAACGAAACTCTCCCGGTATGGTGCTGCGTCGTATTAATACCTATATCCCCAGCCTGGAAGAACTAAATCTACCGCCGGTGCTGAAGGATCTGGCGCTGACTAAACGGGGATTGATCCTCTTTGTGGGGGGAACCAGTACCGGTAAGTCTACCTCTCTGGCATCGATGATCGATTACCGAAATACTAATACTGCTGGCCATATCATCACTATTGAAGACCCGATCGAGTATATTCACGAGCATAAGCAGAGTGTTATTACTCAGCGGGAAGTCGGCCTGGATACCGAATCTTTTGAAGTCGCACTGAAAAACACCCTGCGTCAGGCTCCCGATGTGATTTTGATGGGGGAAATTCGTACAGCTGATACGATGGGTTATGGTCTGACCTTCGCTGAAACCGGTCACCTTTGTATGGCAACGCTGCATGCGAATAATGCTAACCAGGCGCTGGATCGAATTATCAGTTTCTTCCCGCCGGAGCATCATACTCAGATTTGGATGGATCTCTCGCTTAACCTTAAGGCGATTGTGGCGCAGCAACTGCTGCCGACAAAAGATGGCAAAGGTCGTCGGGCAGTCATTGAAGTACTGATCAATACGCCGTTAATGCAGGATCTGATTCGTAAGGGTGAGGTGCATGAGCTGAAAGAGGTGATCAAGAAATCTACTAATCTGGGGATGCAAACCTTTGACCAGGCGCTTCATAATGAGTACAAAGATGGCAATATCACCTACGATGTGGCGATAGCTCATGCTGATTCGCCAAACGATCTGCGACTGATGATAAAGCTGAATGCAGACAATAAGTCGGGCCTTGATGGAGGGGCGGAAGAGGACTCTGGCTTTTTCCTGCAAGATGATGCCGATTTCCTGCAGAATGAAGGCAGTATCGATGTGAAAGGGATGTAGCTCTTCCTTATACAAAAACGGCGCTGCTGGTTTTAGATAACCTGCAGCGCCGTTTTTTTATCTACTCGGATTATCGAGTTTTTAGTCCAGTTGGAAAACCACACTCCCTTCTAACAGGGTAAAGCGCACCTGACCTTTAAGTGGGAAATTCAGGAAGGGCGTGTTGCTGCCAGCTGAACGATGGTTTTCTTCGGTCAGTGTCCACTCTTGCTCAGGATCGAAGATACAGATATCAGCATTGCTGCCGCTACTCAGGGTTCCCAGCCCTGTACCCAGAACACTAGCGGGGCCCGAGGTCAGTTTTTCGATCATCTGCGGTAATGAGATTAGCTCTTGCTGAACCAGCATCAAAGATAAAGGAAGTAAGGTTTCCAGGCCCGTCATTCCCGGCTCAGTGGCGGCAAAAGGAGCCTGCTTAGCCGCTAGTTCATGGGGCTGATGGTCAGAACAGATCGCCTGGAATCCATCAGCTAGCAGTGCGTGCCGCAGCCCCGCCCGATCCAACTGGCTGCGCAGCGGTGGAATCAGATGGAAATTAGGATCAAAGCCGCTAACATTCTCATCGGTTAACAGAAGGTTTTGAATCGCTATATCGGCAGTGACTTGCAGGCCTCTGGTACGGGCGTCCATGACCATTTTCACCGAACGTTCACAGGACAGCTGGCCAAAGTGGGCTTTGGCACCGGTCTGCTCAATCAGCAGCAGGCAACGGGAAACTTCGATGGTTTCGGCGCTTTCAGGAATGCCGCTCAGACCCAGACGGGTACAGGTAGTGTCGTCATGCATAGTACCGCCGTCAGCGAGCTCAGCATCCTGGGGCTGAAAAATCACCAGCAGATCATGGGTGGCTGCATATTCAAGACAGCGTACCAGTGTTAGCGAGCTGCGAATCGGCTCCCGAACATTGGTAAATCCGATGCAACCGGCTTTGCTTAGGGCGTACATTGGACTCAGTTGTTCGCCTTTCAATCCCTGAGTCAGTGCCCCCATCGGCAATACCCGGGCATTACCGGCCTGCTTTGCCCGGTCTTCAATCAGGTCGATAACGGCAGAGTTATCTGCGATCGGTCTGGTAATAGGGGGCATGCACAGAGTGGTGATGCCACCGGCAGCGGCAGCAGCGGTTTCGCTGGCAATACTTCCTTTTCGGGTATATCCCGGCTCACGCAGATGGGCGCAGAGGTCGATCAACCCTGGGCTGACGATCAGGTTAGCGGCATCAATTTCCTGATCGGCAATAAAGCCCTCAGGGGGCTGACCAATGGCGGCGATCTTACCTTCGCTGATAAACAGGTCAGTTACCTGGTCCAGATTATTGGCGGGGTCAATGACGCGACCGTTTCTGATTGCAATATTCTTTGTCATTAGCTTATTCGCCCTCTTTCTCAGCTTGATGCTCAGTCATCTGTCCACTCATTGACATCGACATGACGGCCATTCGCACCGCTATACCGTTGGTCACCTGTTTCAGTATCAGAGATTTCGGCCCATCAGCAACGGAGGTCTCTATCTCTACCCCTCGATTAATTGGCCCAGGGTGCATAACGATTGAGTCCGGATGGGTTAGCTTTAGCTTCTCTTCGGTGAGACCGTATAGACGGTAGAACTCTGATTCGCTGGGCAGTAGTGCGCTCTGCATTCGCTCCTTCTGCAGCCGTAGCATCATCACCACATCGATATCTTTCAGACCCTGGTTCATATCGGTATAAACCTTTACGCCCAGCGCTTCAATATGACGGGGTAACAGCGTTGTTGGGGCTATTACCCGGATCTCTGCAGCCCCCAGTGTGCGTAAAGCATGTATCTGGGAACGGGCAACGCGGGAATGGAGTATATCGCCGACAATTGCTACTTTTAGCGGCTCAAAGCTACCTTTGTGCTGGCGAATAGTCAGCATGTCCAGCATCGCCTGAGTCGGATGAGCATGACGGCCATCACCGGCATTGATCACCGCAACGTGGGGCGTTACCTGACTGGCGATATAGTGTGCAGCGCCACTGTCTGAGTGGCGGACTACGAACATATCTGAATGCATCGCTTCCATTGTCATCAGGGTGTCTTTGAGCGTTTCGCCCTTAGACGTGGATGAGGTTTTGATATTCAGATTCAATACGTCAGCAGAGAGGCGTTTAGCCGCTAACTCAAAGGTGCTGGCGGTCCGGGTACTGGCCTCAAAAAACAGATTCACAACCGTTTTACCCCGTAGCAGAGGGACCTTTTTCACCTGTTGAGCGCTCATGTCAACAAATGAGTCCGCAGTGTCCAGAATTTCGGTGAGCAGTTCTCGGCTCAGCCCTTCGGTAGTGAGAAAGTGTTTTAGCTGTCCGGCGCTGTTGAGCTGGATCAGATTGGGATCTTTTTGTTCAAACATGTCAGATTCCGGCGATGGCTTTAAAGGTTAGATTTCTTACGAATTTCCAGTGCCAGAGGCTCCGGCCCGGTCAGTTTGACCTGTTCATCGTCAGCAAGTTGCAATATGTCGCCGACCACGTCTGCCTGAATCGGCAGCTCTCGACGATTCAGGTCGAGCATCGTGACCAGGGTAATCGATGCCGGACGACCATAGTCAAACAGCTCGTTCATCGCGGCGCGTATTGTGCGGCCGCTCATGATGACATCGTCTACCAGAATGACGTGTCGGTCTTCAGTCGCGCTGGGCAGTACTGACGGCTGAACTTTAGGGTTCAGACCGGCCCGGCTAAAATCATCACGATAGAAAGATATATCCAGCGTACCCAGAGGGGACTGAAGGTCTAACTGTTGGTGCAGGTGCTCCGCCAGCCAGACTCCGCCGGTGCGAATACCTATCATCATTGGATTATCGAGCTCTCGGGCCTTAATCAGGGTGGCCAGATCGGCAGTCATTTTATTCAGTAGATTATCTACTTTAATCACGCCCGATATCATAGAGGTCCTCCAGTCGGGTTTCACTGGATATAAGCTGGTCTGATTCAAACCAACTTTCCAGAATCAGTTGTGCGGCGATGCCGTCAACGGAGTTTTCTTTAAAATTAGTGCTGCCGCCACGGGCCAGACTGATCTGTTTGGCTTCCCGGGTAGTGAGCCGTTCATCAATCAGATAGCAGGGTAGCTGGCAGCGTTCTTTCAGGCGGTTGGCAAATTTACGCGCCCGGCGAGACATATCACTGATAGTACCATCCATATTCAACGGGATACCTACGACGATAGCCGCCGGTTGCCACTCAGTAATCAGTGCTTCGAGCAGTGACCAGTCAGGAATGCCATCCCGCGCTGCAATAGGGGCCAGAGGTGATGCCGTACCGGTAATTGCCTGTCCAGCGGCAATGCCGATCCGAGTGGTGCCAAAATCAAAGCCTATAACTGGACCTGATAGTGTGATCATTCCGCTTCTTTTGTAGGTTAGTGGGCGTATCGAACGGGTCAGGCGTGGCCACTCTGAGAGGTCAGCAGATTCAGGTTGATTCCCAGGGTTGCAGCCGCGGCCTGAAGGCGCTCTTCAGCCGGAGTGTGGAACATTATATCTAAATTAGCCGGGCAACTTAACCATACATTGTCAGACATTTCTTGCTCAAGCTGTCCTACGCCCCAACCGGCGTATCCCAGGGCGACCAGAAACTGCTCTGGGGCTCTGTTCTGGCCGATCTCCCGGAGAATATCGACAGAAGTCGTCAGGGATAGCTGATCGGTGATGTTGTAGCTGGAGTCCCATGCTTTTTCGGTGGGGTTGTGGAGGATAAATCCCCGATCATTTTTCACCGGTCCACCGGCATAAACCGGTAACTTTTCAACAGTCTCATAATCAAGTTCTAGATGTTGTAGCAGGTCACTGATAATCAGACCCATAGGCCGATTGATGACAATACCCATGGCGCCATACTCATTGTGTTCACAAATGTAAGTCAGGGTATGATCGAAGTTCGTATCATGCAAATGGGGCATTGAAAGCAGGAAATGATCCTGAAGACTACTGGGCAGGTAAGGGGAGGCGGGAGTGGAAGAGGCCATAGTGAATACCTGCATGCTAAGCAGCTAAGAGGCTGCGATATTTTATCCGTATCTATATTAACTACTAGTATACACGGCTGGTTTTCTCAAACTTCCAGGTACGGATAATCTCAAGAATATCGGTATTTTTACGCATCTCTACGGGAAACTTCTGGAAAGGTGCTGCAAGTTGTACGATACGAATAGCGGCATCGTCCAGCACTTTATTGCCAGATGAATGGAGTATTTGGATGCTTTTTACATGTCCGTCGGGGAGTATCTCAACCATCATTCGCAAACTACCATAGAGCTCATTCTGGCGAGCTTCTTTAGGATAATTAAGGTTGCCCACAGACTCGATTTTACGGCGCCAGTTAGCCAGATAGACCGCATCGGTATGGCTTTTTGTGGCGGCGGATGTAAGTCGTGTAACTCTTGGACGTTTAGCGTAATCCTGTCGCTGCAATTCCAGTTGTGCTTCGAGGCTGGCAATCTCTAGGCTGCGCGCCAGTAAAGACATCGAGCTGCCGGGTGCCGGAGGAGGAGGTGTTGATTTTTGTTTTTGTACCGGCGTATTCGATAGCTTTTTTTCCACCTTGCTGCTGGTAATAATGACCTGTTTTTCAGGAGCTGTGACGGTTTTCTCTGCTGCTTCCTTCTCGATGGGGGCCGGATCACTGGCTATGGCGGGTGTGGGGGTCAGAGCGTTGACTTGTGGCGCTGTCATCGGCTGAAGCGGGGCTGTTTCCTGAATATCCTGGTGTTGAAAATCAGCCTGTTCCCGGGTGGTTGGCAGGGCTTTTTCGTCTAACTGTCCACTGCCTTGCTGATCGGCCTGAGCGATAAAGTCAGCTTCCTCCGGTGGTTGATCACTCTGATGTTGTGCCAGCGTGATCTCCAAAGTCTGGGCCGGAGGTGATTTAGGTGAAACTGCAAAGCCGACACCCAGAATAGCAGCGGCATGCACAGCCACTGCCAGAAACAGAGTAAAGCCGAGCCGGTCGGCTGCGGAAACCACAGCGACAGCTTTACTCATGAAGGTGTTCCAGTGCAGGTGTGAACAAGATCAATTTGCCCCTGATTACCCGAGTTTAGCTTCAATCGCATCCATCAGCTGCATGCCGATGTCTAAGCCAAACTGGGTGTCCAGTTCGCGGATGCAGGTCGGGCTGGTGACGTTAACTTCGGTGAGGTAATCACCGATGACATCCAATCCGGCAAAGAGAATGCCCTGCGCTTTAAGGGTGGGGCCGACTTGCGCGGCGATCCACTTTTCGCGTTCGGTTAATGGTCTGCCTTCACCGCGTCCGCCCACTGCCAGATTTCCCCGGGTTTCCCCATTGGTTGGTATGCGGGATAGACCGTAAGGTACAGGTTCGCCATCAATCATCAGAATTCGCTTATCACCATCGACAATTTCTGGCAGGTATTTCTGCGCCATGATAGTTTCCTGGCCATATTTAGTCAGGGTTTCAATGATCACGCCAAGATTTACCCCTTCCTCCTGAATGCGGAAGATAGAAGCACCACCCATACCGTCGAGCGGTTTGAAAATGACATCTTTAAATTCTGCATGGAATTCACGTAACAGATCATCCCGGCGGGTTACCAGAACAGGAGGGCAGCATTGTGGGAAGTGAGTGGCAAAAATCTTTTCGTTATAATCACGTAGTGCCTGGGGGCGGTTAACCATCAAGGTGTTACCCTGATCGGCGGCTATTTCAAGCAGGTGCGTGGTATAGATGAATTCGTTGTCGAATGGCGGGTCTTTGCGCATCAGTACCACATCGAGTGTACTGACTTCCTCTACTTGATATTCACCCCGCTCAAAAAAATTATCAGGATTCATATCGACCGTCAGCGGAGCCATCTTAGCCAGTACTTTTCCGTCCCGAAGGTAAAGGTCTTTCTGCTCCATGTACCAGAGCTCCCAGCCTTTATTCTGCGCCGCCCAGAGCATCGCCAGAGAACTGTCTTTTTTGTAGCTGATGGATTCAATAGGATCCATCACAATGCCGACCTTTACTGTCATCGAATTGCCTTATTAAGCTTTAGATTAAGGGGGATTCTACCCGCCTGTTCAGGTCATCACCAGTGTTACTGCTGCTTCCTGCGTTTATCCCAGATCACCCCATAAATACTGCAGTACAGAGAGTGCGGCGACAGGGGCGGTTTCCGTACGGAAAACGCGAGGACCGAATGCCACCGGTTTGAACCCCTGCGCCAGTGCCTGTTCCACTTCCGCTTCACTCAGGCCGCCTTCGGGACCGATCAACAACGCGATAGATTCGGGCCTTTCGAAATCCTCCAGGGGCTGTTCGGTATGGTGGTGTAGTACCAGTTTCAGATCAGCCTCAACACTGTTTATCCATTCGTTCAGGGATTGCGGTGCGGTTATCTCTGGGACATCACAACGTAAACTTTGTTCGCAGGCACTGATCGCCACCTGTTGCCAGTGCTGGCGTCGCTTATCCTGACGCTCGGCATTTAAGCGAACCTCGCAGCGCTCAGTGAACAGCGGCACCATCTGTTGCATGCCCAGTTCCGTCGCCTTCTGAATCGCATAGTCCATTCGCTCTCCACGGGAGACCGACTGACCAATAGTAACCCTCAGAGGTGACTGTCGCGTTGGTGTGGTTGTCTTAGTGATTTGTGCCCGGGCGCTGCGCTTCGCCACGTCTGTCAATTCGGCAAAATATTCACAGCCATCCCCATTAAACAGGATTAGCTGATCTCCGGGCCTCATTCTTAAGGCTCTGGAAACATGTTGTGTAGCACCATCACTGAGGTTGAACGTCTGACCTTCAGTAAAGGCCTGCGGTTCGTAAAAACGGGGTGTTCTCATAATTTCAACAGTCTGTATCGAGCAAGATTAGGCGTTATTATGCCGTCTTTAGCGGGATAAAAAAAAGGGCAGAGTATTTACTCTGCCCTTTTTATCTCTGATTAGACGTCAGTCGTTGGCCAGTTTGAGTTACAGGCCCGCTGCAGCGCGCAGCTCGTCAGCCTTATCGGTTCTTTCCCAGCTGTAAGCGGTGAACGTTTCGTTACCTACGGTCATTTCAAATGGGTTATGGCCGAAGTGACCGTATGCTGCGGTCTGACGGTACATAGGGTGCAGCAGATCCAACATCTGGGTGATCGCGTGTGGGCGCAGATCGAAGTGGCTGTTGATCAGTGCAATGATCTTGTCATCTGCGATCTTGCCGGTACCGAAAGTATTGATGGATACCGAGGTCGGCTCTGCAACGCCAATAGCGTAGGAAACTTGTATTTCACACTTGTCAGCCAGTCCTGCGGCAACTATGTTCTTAGCAACATAACGGCCGGCATAGGCTGCAGAGCGATCAACTTTTGAAGGGTCTTTACCAGAGAAAGCGCCGCCACCATGGCGCGCCATGCCGCCGTAGGTATCAACGATAATCTTACGGCCAGTCAGACCACAATCGCCTACCGGTCCGCCTATAACGAAGTTACCGGTTGGGTTGATATGGAATTTGGTGCTCTTATCGATCCACTCAGCAGGCAGGGTGTGCTTGATGATCAGCTCCATTACTGCTTCCTGCAGGTCGG
This sequence comes from Amphritea sp., assembly GCA_024679635.1. The sequence goes on from JAIBDA010000038.1 coordinate 10,080, forward strand.
GTAAGGATACTTCAGGGTTGTGCTGGGTGGACAGTACAACAGCATCAATGCCGACAGGCTTACCATTTTCATAACGGAAGGTAACCTGGCTCTTTGCATCCGGGCGCAGCCAGGGCAGCAGACCTGATTTACGTGCCTCTGCCTGACGCTCTACCAGCCGATGGGCATAACAGATAGGCGCTGGCATCAGTACATCAGTCTCGTTACTGGCGTAGCCGAACATCAGGCCCTGGTCGCCGGCGCCCTGATCTTCAGGCTTGGCGCGGTCAACACCCTGGTTGATATCGTGTGACTGCTTACCGATGATGTTAATCACACCACAGGTTTCACCGTCATAACCCACTTCTGATGAGGTATAGCCGATATCGCAGATAACACCGCGGACCAGCTCTTCAAGGTCAACCCAGGCAGAAGTAGTAATCTCACCAGAGACAACGGCAACACCGGTTTTAACTAAAGTTTCACAGGCCACACGGGCGTGCTTATCTTCAGCAATAATTGCATCAAGAACCGCATCAGAGATCTGATCGGCGATCTTATCAGGATGGCCTTCGGAAACTGATTCCGAAGTAAACAGGCTATATTCGCTCATTTTGAGTCTTCAATCCTAACTTTAGAGAATAAGGTTTGGCGTCGGGTAACAGACCCGGGTATAAGAATGGAGCGTATTTTAATCCGGTTGCGTCCCGATTGCATGGTCGGTATCTCTGTTTTAGATGATTTTTTTGTCTTTTTAGATGAAAACCACTCATTTTCATTAAATTTCTTCGAAATAGGTTTGATGCTGACGGACGGTTACGAGAAAATAGCCGCCTATTTTTGATCGGTGCTTCATTCTTAAAAATCTTCACAAGAGATTAAAGAGGAAGTATCAAACACTTTTCAAACTCAATTTGGGTTTTACCCCTGGAGTGAATAAATGTCCTCGCGTAGAGAACTAGCCAATGCAATTCGTGCCCTCAGTATGGATGCTGTCCAAAAGGCCAAATCTGGTCACC
>JAIBDA010000122.1 GCA_024679635.1 Amphritea sp.
GTTTTAGTTCTGGTGCCCAGGCATCCGGAGCGTTTTACCAGCATATATGATCAAAGTGTTAAGGCAGGCTTTCGTACTTGTCGTCGAAGCCTGACCCAGCTGCCGGCAGCAGATTGTCAGATCTACCTTGGGGATACTATGGGTGAGCTGATGGCCCTGTACAGTACCGCAGATATCGTTTTTGTCGGGGGCAGTCTGGTTAAGCATGGAGGTCATAATCCACTGGAACCTGCTGTGCTGGGTAAGCCGGTGCTAATCGGTCCCCATGTTCATAACTTTCATCAAATCGTTGAGACGATGGAGCAGGAACTGGCGCTTCAGGTTGTCATCGATACTCAAGAGCTACAGCGGGTTGTTGCTGAATTGATTGATCATCCAGAGCAGGCACGAGCGATGGGCATTCGTGGTCGTAACTGTATTGAAGCGAATCGGGGGGCACTGGAGCAACAGCTGCAACTGGTAAAGCAGATGGCTGCTCTTGGTTAAGAGCAGCTGAGGATCGAATCGCTATTAATGAATCGACAGTCGCCGGTCCATCTCTTCGCAGAGCCAGTGGCCGATAAAAATATGGGCTTCCTGAATTCGGGCTGTTTCATTGCTCGGTGCTTTTATTAAATGGTCGGCAATCGAGGCGAGTTTTCCACCGCTCTCTCCGGTCCAGGCCCAGCAAACGGCGCCAATATTCTGGGCCGCTTCTATCGCGTCGATAACATTGGTGCTGTTACCTGAGGTTGATAAGCCGATAACCAGATCTTGAGGCTGGCACAACGCCTCGATCTGACGGGTGAATACCGAATCAAAACTGTAGTCATTAGAGTGTGCGGTCAGAATAGAGCTGTCGACCGTCAGAGCCAGGGCGGGAAGGGCTCTGCGTTCTGCTTTGTAACGTATGACAAACTCTGCTGCTAAGTGCTGACTATCTGCAGCGCTGCCGCCATTGCCAAAAAACAGTAGCTTACCCCCGGCGGTGAATGTTGCCGCAACCTGTTCGGCCAGCTGACGGATATCCGCCTCAATCTCTGGCAGACGATTAAATGTCTGCATATGGCGTTGCAGTGCATTTTCAAATGACATCAGTAATTCCTTATAGATCGAAGCTGAAACTTTCACCGGCCTGCGCTGATAATACTTCAGTCAGAACATCATTTAACAGTGCTCCATCACTGTCACGGGCCCAGGTTTTACCATTAAAATCGAAGTGAAAACCACCGCTGCGGGCTGCCAGCCAAAGCTGTTTAACCGGTGTTTGCCGGGTAAATATCACCTGAGTCTGATTCTCGCAGATCACTGTGAGCACGCCACCGCTATTCATAAAGTCGATGTCGGATTCGGCTTCATCAAGAACCTCTTCGATCTCGAACAGGGTGTCGTCAACCTTCTGGTTAAATTCAGATTCGTTCATTGTAGTACTCATGTGACGGAATATTATCAGTGAGACAGAGTATATAGCAGTTCGTTCAGGTACTCATCATGGCTGCTGCGCGGTATAATCGGGCGATTAACTAAAAATCAGGAATAAAAACGTGAAAGCCTGTTGGATCGCCATTTTTTTCAGTGTTCTGTTGGTCAGTGGTTGTGGTCAGAAGGGTGATCTTTATCTGCCCGAAGATGCGCCCAAACAGGCGCAGCAATAGCCTTAAATTGCTTTAACGAATCAATTAGAACTCGTTTCTATTAACAGGCTCAGTTCTTCCTGAGCAGAAACCTTATATACAGACAGATAACCATGGATAATTTTCAATACCTGAATGGCCGCCTTTGTGCCGAAGAAGTGCTGGTAAGCCGGATTGCTGAACAATACGGTACGCCAACCTATATCTATTCCCGCGATGCTCTGGAACGCGCCTACCTGGATTACGCTCAGGCACTCGAAGGTCGTGATGCACTGGTATGCTACGCGGTGAAAGCTAACTCAAATATCGGCGTGTTGAATGTGCTGGCGCGATTGGGTGCGGGTTTCGATATCGTTTCCCTGGGTGAGCTGGAGCGGGTTATTAAGGCCGGCGGTGATCCTGCAAAAGTGGTTTTTTCGGGCGTTGCCAAGCGTGAAGATGAAATGCGGCGTGCCCTGGAACTGGGTATTCACTGCTTTAATATTGAGTCGGAAGCCGAGCTGGATCGTTTGAATAAGGTGGCCGCTGAACTGGATAAAGTGGCGGTGATCTCATTGCGGGTTAATCCTGATGTGGATGCCGGTACGCACCCTTATATCTCTACCGGACTGAAAGATAATAAGTTCGGTGTGGCTATCGAAGAGGCGGCACGTGTTTACCGTTATGCCCACAGCCTGAGCCATCTCGAAGTACAAGGTGTGGACTGCCATATAGGTTCTCAGCTGACTGAGGTAGAGCCGTTTCTGGATGCGCTGGATCGGTTATTGCTGCTGATTGATACTCTGGCAGAACAAGGTATCACTATTAAGCATCTTGACCTGGGCGGTGGCCTGGGGGTTTGCTATACCGATGAAGTACCTCCTACACCTCAGGAGTATATCGCCGCAGTGCTTGATAAACTCGGCGATCGGCCGCTGAAACTTATCTTTGAACCGGGGCGATCTATTGCTGCTAATGCGGGCATTATGATTACTAAGGTCGAGTTCCTTAAGTGTAATGAGCATAAGAACTTTGCCATTATTGATGGCGCTATGAATGACCTTATTCGCCCGGCACTGTATAGCGCTTATATGGAGATTATTCCGGTGGAGATTCGTGAGGAAGGTGACGCGCGGAGCTTTGACTTGGTAGGTCCGGTCTGTGAGTCCGGTGATTTCCTGGGGAAAGACCGGGAGTTGAATATCGAGCCGGGTGATTTGTTAGCGGTTTGTTCTGCCGGCGCCTATGGTTTTGGTATGAGCTCAAATTATAATACCCGTAACCGGGCTGCAGAAGTCATGGTCGATGACAATCAGATACATCTGATTCGTAAGCGCGAAACTGTTGTAGACCAGCTACGGGGTGAAACTGTTTTACCGGGTTGATGGTCTTCGTTGTAATAAGGGCTGTTAAAGGACCTGTTGAAAGGCCCTGTTAATAAGCCCGACAGAAAAGGCAAAGCACTGTCCGAACAGTGCGCCTAAAGAGAAAACTATGTTAGTTCGATTTACAAAAATGCACGGCCTTGGCAATGATTTTTTGGTGCTGGATACCGTGACACAAAAAGTTAAGGTTAATTCCGCGATGGTGGCGCGTCTGGCGGACCGAAACCTCGGTGTCGGTTTTGATCAGATGCTGATTGTTGAGCCGCCCACTAATCCAGAGATGGATTTTCGCTACCGGATATTTAATGCTGATGGTACAGAAGTAGAGCATTGCGGTAATGGTGCCCGCTGCTTTGCCAAGTTTGTCCGCGATAAGCGGCTTACCGCTAAAGAAACGGTTGCAGTAGAAACCCAGCAAGGGCCTATCTACCTAACGATAACCGCCGATAAACAGGTGATTGTGGATATGGGAGTGCCGATACTGGAACCCCAGAAGATTCCTTTCAGTGCGGATCAGCAGGCGGCGACCTATCCTATTGATGTGAATGGGCAATCAATTCAGATTAGTGCTGTCTCGATGGGCAATCCCCACGGTGTGCTGGTGGTCGATGCGGTTAGTACCGCTCCGGTTGAGACCTGGGGGCCTGCACTTGAATGCGACCCTAAATTCCCGGCCAAAGCGAATATCGGCTTTATGGAAGTGATTAGCGGTGCGGAGATCCGTTTGCGCGTTTTTGAACGCGGTGCCGGTGAAACCAAAGCCTGTGGTACCGGTGCCTGTGCTGCGGTTGTTGCGGGTCGTTTACGTGGCCTGTTAGACCAAAAAGTGACAGTTCACCTACCCGGTGGCACACTGTTGATTGAGTGGGCCGGCGAAGGGGAACCACTGATAATGACAGGGCCTGCAACTACAGTGTATGAAGGACAAATCTTCCTATGAGCGAAAAAAAGCCAGCAGCGACTAAGCCTGTAAGTACTATCTCGCAAGA
>JAIBDA010000071.1 GCA_024679635.1 Amphritea sp.
ATAAGATATTGAAAAATAAAGATTTATTATGATGATGGTTTTTGTGAAATATTGTTTATAACTTTAGAGGTATGAAGATATGTGCAGTGGGTAACTTTGTCTGTTTATAAAGTTTTTTGGGTTAGCGAGGGGGCGAAGGTGTCTTGCACCTAAGAATACCTTCTGGGTATTGGTTTTCAATGAGGCTGGAGATCGATACACGTATTATAAAGCTATTGGCTGTACCTCAAAAACCGTTAATGGACTATCTTATTTATCTTACAGCTACGATGTGCGAGTACTGAAACAGCCGTCTGTCTCGTGAGATAGTTTGAACAGGCCAAAGTATTCAGGGCCTGTTCTTTGCGCACTAGCATGCCCTTTAGTTGCTCAGGGTTCTATGGTTCGCAATAGCAACCTATTGATCTTAGTCGTACCATTTTTAGACGTTATTCAAAGACTAACGCCTTGTTGTCCTAGCCATTGTTTTAGTTGTCCAAGAGGAAGAGCACCGCTAATTCTGGCGATCTCTTTCCCTTGTTTAAACAGAATTAGTGTGGGGATTGAACGGATCTGTAATTGACCCGCTATAGCCTGCTCGGCTTCTGTATCAAGCTTAGCCAGCCTGAGGGCCGGTTCAAACTGCGCTGCCGCTTGTTCAAAGATAGGGGCGAATTGTTGGCAAGGTCCACACCAGGTAGCCCAGCAATCTATCAAAACAGGAATATCATTTCGGTTGATCATGCTTTGATAGTTATTACTGGTCAGTGCTGTAGTGGCTCCCTGAAACAACGGCTGTTTACATTTGCCACATTTAGGCCCGTCACCGAGTCTGGCGGTTGGTACATTGTTGGTTGCTGAGCACTTAGGGCAGCAGATATTTGAATTCATAGTTAGTCCTTACTTACCTGTGAGCACAATTGTTTATTTACCAATACAGAATGAGCTGAAGATACGCCCCAGCAAATCATCAGAACTGAATTCACCAGTAATTTCACTCAGATGTTGTTGCGCCTGACGCAGGTCTTCTGCCAATAGTTCGCCAGCACCCCCATAAATGAGCTGCTCTTGTCCGGTTAATAGCAGACTTTGGGCACGGTTAAGTGCATCAATATGCCGGCGTCTGGCCAGGAACCCACCTTCGGTAGTGCTGGCGAATCCCATACAGTCTTTGAGATGCTGGCGCAGATTGTCTACCCCTATATTTGCTTTTGCAGATAGGGACAGCAAGGTATGTCCATCATGCTCACCGATGATGGGTTGCTCCGATGTCAGGTCACATTTGTTTCGGATAACCGTTATCTTGCTTCGGTCTTCAAGCTGACTGACAAATTCCGGCCAGATCTGTTCCGGGTCATCGGTGGCCGTGGTAGTACCATCCACTATTAATAATACCCGGTCTGCTTTTTGAATTTCATCCCAGGCGCGGCTAATACCTATTCGCTCAACTTCGTCAGGAGAGTCTCGCAGACCTGCAGTATCAATGATGTGCAACGGCATGCCATCAATATGGATATGTTCTCGTAAAACATCCCGAGTAGTACCGGCGATATCGGTAACGATAGCGGATTCTTTACCAGCCAGTGCGTTGAGCAGGCTGGATTTACCGGCGTTTGGCCGACCGGCAATGACTACATTCATCCCTTCGCGGATCAGACTTCCCTGTCGTGCTTCCTGTTTAACATCAGAGAGAGTATCGATAACTTGTTGTAGGTCTCTCGCTACTTTGCCATCGGCGAGAAAGTCGATCTCTTCTTCTGGAAAATCGATAGCAGCTTCTACATAGATCCGTAGTTGAGTCAGTGATTCTACGAGCGTATGAATTCGGTCAGAGAAAGCACCCTGTAGTGATTTAAGCGCACAACGAGCTGCCTGCTCTGAGCTGGAATCGATCAGATCGGCGATAGCTTCAGCCTGTGTCAGATCCAGTTTATCGTTGAGAAAGGCCCGTTCTGAGAACTCTCCGGGATTAGCCAGGCGCGCGCCACAGTCAACAACCCGGCGCAGAATGAAGTCCATAATGATAGGACCACCGTGACCCTGAAGCTCTAATACATCTTCACCGGTAAAGGAGTTCGGGCCGGGAAAATAGAGAGCAATACCCTGATCCAGCTGATTTTTGTCAGCATCATAGAACGGTCCATAATGAGCATAGCGGGGTTTAGGAACAAAACCGATTACCTGTTCAGCAATGGTTGCAGCCAGCTTTCCTGAGACGCGAATAATGCCAACCCCACCACGTCCTGGAGGAGTTGCTTGAGCGGCTATTGTGTCCTGGTTAATCAGGGTCATAGGTTTTTTCCGAAATTATTCAGTCTAAATATAGACCGCACTTTAACATTTTTTAGTGGTTTTTCGTTAGATTATGAGTCATAGCTCGTCGTTCGATCGTCACAAAGAAGGTGACTTTTTAAGAGCCGTAACTCGTAGCTCGATCGTCACAAAAAACGTGACTAGCCCGTTGCTCGGTAAGGACCTTCTTTAATTAGTAAGGAAGGTTTTTTTGAGTTAAGTGCTTTGTAAGAAAGTTGTTGCATAGGATTGGTGAAAACAAATAATTCCGAGCAACGCAATAAAAAAGGCCTCCGAAGAGACCTTTTTATCAAACGGAGAGGCTAAGCTTACTTGCCTTCACCTTCAATCTGTTTGTTGATTATGTACTGCTGAGTAATCGACAATACGTTGTTCACCAACCAGTACAGAACCAGACCTGCAGGGAACCATAGGAAGAAGAAGGTGAACATGATGGGTAGCATCTTCATAATCTTCGCTTGCATTGGGTCCGGAGGTGTTGGGTTCAGTAACTGCTGAATGAACATAGTCGCGCCCATCAGAATTGGCAGCAGGAAGTAAGGGTCCATCACCGACAAGTCGTGGATCCACAATACGAACGGCGCGTGACGCAGTTCAACAGACTCCAACAGAACCCAATACAGCGCAATAAATATAGGCATCTGAGCAACAATAGGAAGACAGCCACCCAGTGGGTTGATCTTCTCTTTCTTGTATAGCTCCATCATCGACTGTGACATCTTCTGACGGTCATCGCCATAGAGCTCTTTCAGACGCTTCATCTCAGGGCCAAACTTACGCATCTTGGCCATCGATTTAAATGCTTTTGCATTTACCTGGAATAGCAGGGCTTTCACCAGGATTGTGATGAAGATGATAGCAACACCCCAGTTACCGACAAATCCCTGAATCCACTTAAGTACCATCGCCATTGGTGATGCAATGAACCAGAGGATACCGTAATCAACGGTCAACTCCAGTTCTGGTGCAGCCTCTTCCAACAGCTCACTAATTTTAGGTCCTGCGTAGAAGTTGGCGCTAACGGTTTTAGTTTCACCAGCGGCTAAATTAATCTCTGGAGAAACAAAGCCGGCAATATGCTTATCGCCGCTAACACGACTGCTGTATGTGTATTCAGCACCGGGTGCTGGAATCCAGGCGCTCAGGAAGTAATGTTGCGACATTGCAACCCAACCATCCGGGCTAACCTTCTTAAAATTAGCTTCCTGCATATCATCGAAAGATAGCTTTTCGTAGGCATCTTCAGTTGTTGAGAAAACGGCACCCAGGAATGACTGCATACCCATATCAGTTGTTTGCGAAGGATCTTCAGAAGCATCACGCTTTATCTGGCCGAACAGTTTGCCCTGCCAGTTTTCAGCAGAACCGTTATCAACCACATATTCCTGGGTAATAATGTAGCTACCAGGAGTAAAGCGGAAGCGCTTGGTTACGACAACACCATTTTCAGAATTGAGGGTCAGATCTACAACCAGCTCATCGCCTTCCAGCTGATAGCTGTTTTGGGCGGTGGTGTAAGCGGGGCGACCTTCAGGGTTCGCATCCGGACCGTCTTTACCGATCAAGCCACTCTGGGACACGTAAGTACGGCCACCATTTTGTTCTAGTAGAACAAATGGTTGGTCATTGTCCAGGGCTGCTTTGTAATCAACCAGCGCGACTTCGATAATGTCGCCACCTTTAGTATCGATCAGTAATTGCAGAACATCAGTTTTAACTTTAATCAGTTGCTGCTGATTTGTAGCAGTTACTGCTTTGGCTTCAGGCAAGTCTGAGCTTTCAGGAGCATCAGTATTCGTAGTTAAAGGAAGATCACTATCTTCTTTTACTACAGGCTCTGTAACTGACTTATAAGCGGAAACAGACTCGGCCTGGGCAACCGGCTCAGTCTTTACCCCATAGTCCTGGTTCCATTGTAGCACCAGCATATAAGAGATAATTGCCAGTGCTGCGATCAATATTATGCGCTGTACATCCATGGTTTCTGGACCATTCTGTTATTTATGTGATGTGGTTTTAAGTTTCGTCTTAGACCGTTTAATCAGTCGAGTCCAGCTACGCGAAATAAGCGACTGTATTTCCTCATTGTCTAGATCCCCTAACCCTTTTCTAGAAAGGATAACGATATCGACATTTGGAAGTGAATGCTGATTTAAACGATAGGACTCGCGAATGATACGCCGAACGCGGTTACGATTAACAGCTAAACGGATATTTTTTTTGGAGAAGACGAAGCCAATACGGGGATGGTCGAGCTCGTTTGGACAGGCAAGGATCAACAGATGTTTTTCTGACACCTTGATACTAGCTCGGCTGAATACCTGTTTAAAATCCCCGCCTGTTAACAGTCTTAACTGACGGGGATAGCTGAATTCATTCATTCAGTGAGCCTGACGGGCAAATGCTTATGCTGACAGACGCTTACGGCCTTTAGCACGACGGCGATTGATGATTGTACGGCCATTTTTAGTTGCCATACGTGCACGAAAACCGTGAGTACGCTTGCGCTTCAGGTTACTTGGTTGAAATGTTCTTTTCATTGGATCAGTCCTACTAACATACGTTGTGGTGGTATCAGTAAGGTTGCTGAATCCCACGGCCAAAAACAGACGCGGAATTCTAGTGAAATATTCTACATATTGCAAACACTTCCGGTGTCCAATTGTGAAAAAGGCTTAATTTTTTGTTTGCCTTCTATATAGGTTATTTTTATAACCGTTTAAAATATGATTTATTCAGATATGCACAATTATTTGGGGTTAAGTCAATAAATTTCTTTTAAAACAAATATTTGTCCTGTTGTTAAGTCTGGATATTACCTGTTCCTAAATTATGGATAGTTTTTTGTCTATCGATCTGTTTCCCGCGTAACTTCTGGATATATCGCTAATTGATTGAAATACATGCATAAATTAATTAGTAACAGATTGCTTCTAACTGTGGATAAGAGGGCTGTTACAAGGTATCATCTGCTGATAATTTTCTAGGATTATCGTCTTGCCTTATCACTTCTTTAGACAACCTCTTTAGACATAGTGGAGACAGCGGGATTATTAAGGATTAGCTATGTCGGCTGAGTTGTGGGAACAGTGTCTTCAGAACCTCCAGGATGAGTTCCCCTCACAACAATACAATACCTGGATCAGACCGCTTAAAGCCTCTGCTGAATCTGATGCTGGTCTGGTGCTGTTGGCGCCGAATCGTTTCGTTAAAGATTGGGTCAGTGATAAGTACCTGAAGCGTATCCGTGAGATCGTCAACGCGGTTACCGGAGATATAGCGGGTCAGGTCAGCATCGATATCGCAGGCCATAACGGCGGTTTCGCCTCGCGTCCTGTTCGTCCTACGCCTCCCCCTGCTCCGGCCCGACGTTCGCCAAGCCGTTTTGCTGAGGCCAAGCCTTTTACCTCGCCTCAGGAATCTCAGTCAGTTGCGCCAGTATCTCAGATGCGGGCGGTTGAAGAGAATCCGCCGATGCAGCTGGCTATCGACGAAAGCAGTTTTCAGACGATCAGCCAGAGCGAAATTATTGTTCCCCCTTCGGTTGCCCGTTCGCGTCCCTCTTCACGTAATGTTGATATCGACGGCGGTGTTGGCCATCAGTCAAATCTGAATCAGTCATTTACCTTTAACTCTTTTGTTCAGGGTAAGTCCAATCAGCTGGCACTGGCAGCGGCTCAACAGGTGGCTGATAACCCGGGCGGTTCATACAACCCTCTATTTATATATGGTGGTGTTGGTCTGGGTAAAACTCACCTGATGCACGCGGTGGGTATGGAGATGATGCAGCGTAACCCCAACGCTAAGATCGTTTATCTGCATTCAGAGCGGTTTGTGGCTGATATGGTAAAAGCGCTGCAGTTGAATGCGATTAATGACTTTAAGCGGTATTACCGCTCTGTAGATGCGTTGTTGATTGATGATATTCAGTTCTTTGCTGGTAAAGAGCGTTCACAAGAAGAGTTTTTCCACACGTTCAACGCCCTGCTAGAGGGAGGTCAGCAGATGATTCTGACCAGTGATCGTTATCCTAAAGAGATAAACGGTGTGGAAGAACGACTGAAGTCTCGCTTCGGCTGGGGGCTGACCGTTGCTATCGAACCGCCTGAGCTCGAAACACGAGTGGCTATTCTGATGAAAAAGGCCGAAGAAGCCCAGGTCCGCCTGCCGGATGATTCGGCTTTCTTCCTGGCACAGAAGATTCGCTCCAACGTACGTGAGCTAGAAGGTGCCTTAAAACGAGTGATCGCAAATGCCCATTTTACCGGAAATGCGATAACCACACCTTTTATTAAAGAATCACTGAAAGACCTGCTGGCATTGCAGGATAAACAGGTTAGTATTGATAACATTCAGCGGGTTGTAGCCGATTACTATAAGATCAAAGTATCGGACCTGCTTTCGAAGCGTCGCAGTCGTTCTGTGGCCCGTCCCAGACAGGTTGCTATGGCCTTGTCTAAAGAGCTGACCAATCACAGTTTACCTGAGATTGGAGATGCTTTTGGTGGACGGGATCATACAACGGTACTGCATGGTTGTCGGAAGGTCGCATCGCTGCGTGAAACTGATACGGATATAAGAGAGGATTATCAGAACCTGTTGCGTCATCTGACTGCGTAACGGACTGATCAATTAAGGGTAGCAAAAGATGAAATTTGTTATTTCGCGAGAAGCGCTAATTAAGCCACTGCAGTTGGTTGCAGGTGTTGTGGAACGTCGTCAGACTTTGCCTGTGCTTTCCAATATCCTGCTGGTTGCCGAGG
>JAIBDA010000056.1 GCA_024679635.1 Amphritea sp.
ACCATCGCCTGAATGCGGTCGCTCTCTTTCACACGCAATTCTTCAGCACCCGTCAAAACAGTCTCACCTTCAGCGCAAACTGCGGCAATAAACAGTGCTGGGAACTCATCAATCGCAAGAGGAACCTGATCTTCAGGTATATTAATTCCTTTCAAAGGCGCGTAACGAATACGAATATCCGCCACCGGTTCACCACCCACTTCCCGCTCATTAAGTAGTTCGAGATTACTACCCATTGCACGGAGAATATTGATAACACCGATTCGGGTTGGGTTTATACCCACATGCTCCAGAGTAATATCTGAATCAGGACAGATAGCCGCAGCAACCATGAAAAATGTTGATGAAGAAATATCCGCAGGCACATCAATTTTAGCCGCGGTTAACGAACCACCACCGGACAGAGACACCTTGTTTTTATCTACATCAACCTGATAACCGAAACCGCGTAACATCCGCTCTGTGTGATCCCGTGTCGGCGCGGGCTCAACGACAGATGTCTCGCCTTCAGCATAAAGACCGGCAAGCATGACACAGGATTTCACCTGAGCACTGGCCATAGGCATGTCGTAATTGATCGCTTTTAGCTGCTGTCCGCCTTTGATTCTCACTGGAGGACAACCATTTTCACCGGTTTCAACCACTGCACCCATTAATCTCAACGGTTTAGCAACACGCTCCATCGGTCGCTTGCTCAAAGAAGCGTCGCCGCTCAATTCAGAGTCAAAAGACTGGCCAGCCAGTAAGCCAGACATCAAGCGAATCGTGGTACCGGAATTACCCACATAAATAGGCCTGGGTGGTTTTTGTAACCCATTGATACCCACACCGTAAATTTTCACTTCACCCTGGTGAGGCCCTTCTATAACAACCCCCATATCGCGGAAAGCTTGAAGCGTTGCCAGACTGTCTTCCCCTTCAAGGAAGCCAGTCACTTCTGTAACACCGTCTGCCAGTGATCCCAGCATGATTGAACGATGAGAGATCGATTTATCACCAGGTGCTCTAATGCTGCCCTGTACCTTACCGCCCGGCTGGGCAAAAAATGTAGTTTCTGTAGTTGTCATATTCTGAGTGTAGGCTGAGCCTGATAAAATTTTTGTGAAATGCTCGCGTGATGCTTTTGCTCGGGTAAATATTCCCAGCATCTCACGACTGTCTTCGGATTCAATAGCTGCTCGCAGCCGATTTAATCCGTTCGAAAATTCGTCAATCTTTTGTAGTATGGCTTGCTTATTTGCCAACCCCACATCGTGCCACATCGTTGGGTCACTGGCGGCAATTCGGGTAAAGTCTCTAAAACCTCCCGCCGCATAACGGAAGATATCGGTGCAATCCTGTTCCTGAGCCAGCGTATCTACCAGCGAAAAAGCCAGTAAATGAGGCAGATGACTTGTCGCAGCCAAAACCTCATCGTGCCTTTCAACATCCATCCGTAACACTTGCGCACCAACACCCTGCCACATGCGTGAAATCAACGTAACCGCTCGCGGGTCACTTTGAGGTAACGGCGTTATGATAACTTTATGATGTTCAAATAATGTTTCATCCGCAGCAGCAACACCGCTTTTTTCTAGTCCGGCTATTGGGTGGCCTGGAATAAATCGATCCGGAACCGAACCAAACAGGGCTTCAGCCGCCCTTACTACGTTCCCTTTTACGCTACCAACATCGGTTATGATCGTTTCAGGCCGTAGGGCCGGCTTGATGTCAGCCAGTACGAACTCCATCACTTTAACCGGCACAGCTAACACGACAACATCAGCCTCTCTAACCGCGTCTAAAAGGTCGGAGGCAACTTCATCAACTACCCCCAAACGCAACCCTGTTTCCAGCTCATCCACGTCTCTGTCATAACCGACAACCGTTTTACAGATCCCTCGCACGCGCAAAGCCCGAGCCAGCGATCCACCAATCAAACCCAGACCGATAACTAATACCCGTCCCGTCAGGAAACTCACTTTTTTAACACCTTAGCAAAAGCCTCCAGACAACGATTATTTTCATCCGGCAGACCAATTGTCACACGTAGATGATTCGGCATTCGATAGTTAGCAACAGGCCTTACAATCACCCCTTCGAGTAGCAATGCATCGTAGAGTGAAGTCGCATTCTGACCACAATCGACTGTAATGAAATTACCTACCGAAGGTATCCAGCTTAATCCCAGCTTTGCAAAGCCCTGCTCCAACTGAGCCATTCCGGCGGTATTATTATTGACGCTTCGCAACAAATAAGCAGAATCGTCTAACACTGCCGTTGCCGCTTCCAAGGCGGGAATATTAACATTGAATGGCTGCCTAACCCGGTTCAGAAGATCTGAAATTTGCGTATTGGCCACCGCATAACCCATTCTAAGAGCCGCTAATCCGTATGCTTTTGAAAAAGTGCGGGTAACAATCAGGTTAGAAAATTCGCCAAGTAACTTTAGGCCACTTCCGTAGTCTGCTTCAGTCACATACTCGGCATATGCTTCATCGAGAACAACTACAACCGATTCAGGCACTTTCGCCATAAAAACCCTGAGAGCCGCAGCACTGAAATAAGTACCCGTCGGGTTATTAGGGTTTGCCAGATAAATCACCCGGGTTTTATCAGTTACCGCTGCAGCCATCGCATCCAGATCATGACCCCAGTTCAAAGCAGGCGTCACAACAGCCTTTGCGCCTAAAGATTGCGCAACAAGCATATATACAACGAAAGAGAATTCAGAGTAGATTACCTCATCACCCGGCAATACAAAGGTCCTGCCAATCAGATCAAGTACATCATTGGAGCCATTTCCCAGCGTAATCGTCTCTGGCGAAAAACCATACCGCTCAGATAACACTTGCTTCAATCGAAAGCCGCTGGCATCCGGATACCGACAAGCGTCTTTTAGACTAGCGGCAGCTGCATCCATCGCCAACTGACTCGGCCCCAGTGGATTTTCATTACTCGCCAGCTTAATACTATTGCTGATGCCAAGCTCTCGCTCCAACTCTTCAACCGGTTTTCCCGGTTGATATGGATGAAGCCCCTGTATACCGGGTGTAGCCAGTGCATAAAAATCAGATGCCATTAGATTGATTCCTGGTCAGAGTACAGCTACCGGATAAGAACCCAATATTTTAAGTTCCACTGTGTCCGACTCCAACTCCTGCAATACTTTCTGTATATGCGAGTTTGCAGAATGCCCCTGAAAATCAATATAAAAAACTGAATGGGAGCTTTCTGCACTGGCTGGACGGGTTTCAATACCGGTAAGGCTAATCTCGTGTTTATGAAAGTGTTCAAGAAGCTCATAAAGCGCGCCAGCCTTATCCCGGACAGTAACCAGAATAGAGGTTTTGTCCTGGCCGCTCTCGCCTACATCCTGATCACCGATAATCAGATAGCGGGTACTATTATCTGACTGATCATCAATGTTTTTTGAAACAATATTTAACTGATAAAGGTCTGCAGCCAATTCGCTGGCGATAGCTGCAGCGCCCGGACCTTGCTGCAACGCCATGCGCGCCGCTTCAGAGTTACTGCTAACCGGTACGCGCTCAGCGGAGAGAAAATGATTATCCAGCCAGCTTCGACATTGCGACAACGTCTGTTGAGGCGAATATATATGAGTTATACCGTCCAGCCCTTCAGCGCCCGCACGAAGCAAGTGATGATGGATATTAAGCTTCACTTCCCCGCAAATCGTCAGCTGAAAACGTTTAAACAGATCCAGCGTATGGCCGACCATTCCTTCAGAAGAGTTTTCAATCGGCACAACACCATAATGCGCACCGCCGGCTTCAACTTCGCGAAAGACTTCATCACTATTACTAAAGGGAATACAGTGAGCCGAATGGCCAAAATGTTTACTGGCAGCCTGCTGAGTAAAATTCCCTTCCGGACCCAGAAAAGCAACATGCATCGGCTTTTCCAACGCAAGACAGACCGACATAACTTCACGGAATAACCGCGCAACTTCCTTATCCGCCAGCGGCCCCTCATTTCGCGCCATAACACGGCGCAGAACCTGAGCTTCACGCTCAGGACGATAAAACACTGCATCCTGAGGCCCTTGATGCTTTTCCTTAACTTCCGCAACTTCCTGCGCGCAACGGGCACGGTCGTTCAACAGTTGATGAATCTGTTTATCGATTGAATCGATCTGATCGCGCAGAACCTTAAGCTCTTTTTCCTGATCACTCATTCTAACGACCTCTGCAATTTCGGCTCAGCCGTGACGTTGTGAAAAATCCTGCATAAATGCGATCAAAGCATCTACACCCGCTTCAGGAACAGCATTATAGATACTCGCCCGCATACCACCAACAGACCTATGGCCTGGCAGATTCAACAAGCCCTTTTCTTCCGCCTCAACGAGGAACTGTTTATCCAAATCCGCGTTAGCCAGAATAAAAGGTACATTCATCCAGGAGCGCGCATTATGCGTCACAGGATTTGAGTAAAACGGGTTTTCATCAATTACCGCGTAAAGTTTCTCCGCCTTACGACGGTTAATTTCAGTAATTGCGGCAACGCCGCCCTGAGCTTTCAACCACTTAAACACCAGGCCTGCCAGATACCAGCCATAGGTCGGCGGGGTGTTAACCATAGAACCCGCATCGGCTGTCATTTTGTAGTCATACAATGATGGCGTGCCTGCCAATGTATCACCAAGCAGGTCTTCACGAATGATAACCACCGTCAGACCAGCCGGACCAATATTTTTCTGTGCGCCAGCATAGATCATTCCAAAACGGCTCACATCAATCGGGCGTGACAATATATTAGAAGAGAGATCCGCTACCAACGGCACATCACCAGTATCTGGGATATAGTCAAACTCGACCCCCCGTATCGTCTCATTCGGCGTGTAATGCAGGTAGGCAGCATCCGGATTAAGCTTTAACTCTTCCTGTCGCGGAGCACTGGTAAAGTTATCCTCTTCTGAAGTAGCAACCACATTTACTTCACAGTAGCGTGACGCTTCTTTAATCGCTTTCTTAGACCAGTCACCGGTGTTGATATAGTCTGCCGTTTTTTTACCACGCAGCAGATTCATTGGGATCATGCTGAACTGGCTGCTAGCGCCACCCTGCATAAACAGAACTTTGTAGTTATCAGGTATCTGCATCAGATCACGCAAATCCTGTTCTGCCTCTTCAGCCACGCCAACAAACTCGCTGCTACGATGGCTCATTTCCATAATGGAAAGCCCCAGACCGTGCCAGTCAAGAAGCTCTTCCTGAGCCTGCTTTAATACATCTACCGGTAACGCAGAAGGTCCGGCGCTGAAATTATAATTACGTGTCATTTGGAATATTCTGTAAAAATTCTGTAAAACTGTCAGAGAGAACTGTGCGACCCGGGCCGCACAGATTCCCAAACTTACGGATGATTACTCTTCGGTATCATCTTCTGATGGTTCAGACGCTTGATCCGCTGCAGATTCAGGTACTGAAGCAACTTCACCTTCTTCGCCTTCAACAACTTCACCTTCGATCAGATCATCTTCAGACTCTTCAGGCTCTTCAATCCGTGCAACACCCACCAGATTTTCATCATCGGCAACCCGAATCACTCGTACGCCCTGGGTATTACGACCCAATACCGAAATCTCTTCACCGCGGGTACGAACCAATGTGCCCTGATCACTGATCAGCATCACATCATCGCCTTCAAACATCTGCACTGCACCGATCAGCTCACCGTTACGGTCTGTACATTGCATCGCAATCACACCCTGACCGCCGCGACCATAGGTCGGGAAATCAGTAATCGCAGTTTGCTTGCCAAAACCATTAATACTGGTGGTCAGAATTCGGCCATCTTCCTGCGGAATGATCAGCGAGATAACTTTGGCATCGTTCTGCAGCTTAATACCACGAACACCGCGAGCTGTCCGGCCCATAGGCCGTACATCATCCTCAGGGAAACGGATCGATTTACCCTGACTCGAAACCAGCATAACCTCAGCGGTACCATCAGTAATCGCAGCGCCAATCAGGGTATCACCCTCATCCAGAGCCAGCGCGATAAGTCCGGTAGAACGCGGCCGTGAGAAATTCGTCAACGGCGTCTTCTTCACCGTGCCATCAGCGGTTGCCATAAACACATAATGCTCATCGGCATACTCATTCACAGGCAGTATGGTGGTGATACGTTCATTTTCCTGCAACGGCAGGATATTGATAATTGGCCGACCTCTGGCTGCACGGCTCGCTTGCGGGATCTCATACACTTTCAGCCAGAACACTTTACCCATATTGGTAAAGCAAAGAATAGTGTCATGGGTGCTGGCGATCAGCAGCTTCTCAATGAAGTCTTCATCTTTAACTGCGGTAGCAGATTTACCCTTACCACCACGTCGCTGCGCCTGATACATTGCCAGAGGCTGAGTTTTCGCATAACCACCATGGGAGATAGTAACAACCATATCTTCTTCGGCGATCAAATCAGCTACGGTAAAGTCCTGCTGCGACGCAATAACATCAGTGCGACGCTCATCGCCATACTCTTCGACAATTATTTCAAGCTCTTCGCGAATAACTTCCATCAAACGTTCAGCACTGTTCAGGATAGCCAGAAGCTCAGCGATGCGCTCCAGCAACTCACGGTATTCAGCAATCAGTTTGTCGTGTTCCAGACCGGTCAGGCGGTGCAGACGCAGTTCAAGAATAGCTTGCGCTTGTGCAGGTGACAGATGATAGATCCCATCATGCATACCGTACTGAGCTTCAAGATCCTCTGGACGACATGCATGCTCCCCTGCCCGGGATAGCATCTCAGTCACATCGCCTGGCTGCCATGGAGTAGCAATCAATCGCTCTTTAGCTTCAGCGGGTGTCGGAGAGCCCTTAATCATCTCGATTACGGCATCAATATTGGCCAGCGCGATCGCCAGACCTTCAAGTATATGACCTCGTTCTCGCGCTTTGCGCAGTAAGTAAACCGTACGACGGGTAACCACTTCGCGGCGATGACGAACAAAGCATTCCAGAATAGTTTTCAGATCAAGGGTACGCGGCTGGCCATCGACCAGCGCAACCATGTTGATACCGAACACGTTCTGCAGCTGAGTTTGAATAAAGAGGTTATTAACTACAACCTCAGATACTTCACCCTTGCGAAGTTCTATAACGATGCGCATACCATCCTTATCGGACTCATCACGCAGCTCGGTTATCCCTTCTAATTTTTTATCTTTAACCAGCTCAGCGATCTTTTCGATCAAGCGAGCCTTGTTAACCTGATAAGGGATCTCAGTAAAGATAATCGACTCTTTACCATTCTTATCATTGGTTTCTATGTGATATTTAGCACGGATATAGATCCGGCCTCGACCGGTCTGATATGCCTGCAGAATACCAGCACGGCCATTGATGATGGCACCGGTTGGAAAATCTGGCGCGGGGATATAATGCATCAACTCATCAATGGTGAGATCGGGATTATCGATCAGAGCGATACAACCACGTACCACTTCACTCAAATTATGAGGAGGTATATTGGTCGCCATACCTACGGCGATACCAGCAGAACCATTAACCAGCAAAGTCGGAACTTTAGTTGGCAGCACTTCTGGGATGTGCTCGGTTCCATCATAGTTAGGAACGAAATCTACCGTCTCTTTATCGAGATCTGCCAACAGCTCGTGGGAGATCTTCGCCATACGGATTTCGGTATAACGCATTGCTGCAGCAGAGTCACCGTCGACCGAACCGAAGTTACCCTGACCGTCGACCAGCATATAACGCATCGAAAATGGCTGAGCCATCCGCACGATAGTATCGTAAACCGCACTATCACCGTGGGGGTGATACTTACCGATTACGTCACCTACCACACGGGCAGATTTTTTATATGCTTTATTCCAGTCGTTACCCAGCTCGCTCATCGCGAATAACACGCGGCGATGCACTGGTTTTAATCCATCACGAACATCAGGCAATGCACGCCCAACAATAACGCTCATGGCATAATCTAGATAGGAAGTTTTTAACCCATCTTCAATATTTACTGGAACTATTTCTTTGGCCAGATCTGAC
>JAIBDA010000040.1 GCA_024679635.1 Amphritea sp.
AGCGGAAGCAGCAGCTCAACTGCGTACTATTCAGCAGATTCGTAAGAAGATGGGTAAATAACCCAACCTTACTTAACTGCTACTCGAATAAAAAGCGACCTTAGGGTCGCTTTTTTTTGTAAAAAATAATTCAGTAGCTCGAATGTCACAAAGTGCCTGATTTGCTGGTTGCTTGATAAAACTTTTCTTTTAAAATTTCTTGGTTATTGAGAAAGCAGCGATGTTTAAGAAAGTGGTTGCTATGGATTTGCAGTAACTAATATTTTCGAGCCACGAGCCACGAGCCACGAGCCACGAGCCACGAGCCACGAGCCACGAGCCACGAGCCACGTATTAAAGCAAACCCCACAAGGTATCAAAAATAATCTTTTGCGCAGCAGCAACCTCCTTAGATTCGATTACCACAGCGGTTGGATAGTTAGCTGATGCCAAGGAGATAATGGCGCATTTAGGGGGATATACTGCTATATAAGCAGCATCGACCTTACCTTCGGTTTTTATCCACTTACGCTCACTTAGTTCGGCGTCTTCACCCCCATCACCGATAGCGATCACTCTTACCTCGATACCTTTCTGAATCCGTTGAGCAGTGAAGTTTGGAAACGGCCGGTATAAATGTTGTCGGATCGGCTTTGAGGAGAAGATGGAATAGCTTTTGGGGTTTTGTTTTGACACTGTATTAAGAATGTCTCTCAATACCTGCTCAATGCCGCTGTCGCCTTCGTAGTAGCTGACATTAGCTGTATTAAAGTCCGGCATCAGGTGGTGAAGTTCTGGTACTACCTTAGTTTTTAACTGATCTATTGCCGAGTTGAGAGAATGGCGGCGTTCTTCTGCTAGTTGTAGCAGGATCTCTGGCTCCCTGGCACTGAACAGACGACGCTTACCTTTTGGCAGATAGGTGACAATTCCCTTTCGTTGCATCTCCTTCAGATCATCGTAGGTTGTACCACGATTAATCCCTGCTTTTTCGGCGATAGTTCTTATTGCACTAGCCCCCAGGGAGAGAAGTGCCCGATAGATGGTGATCTCACGTTTGGTGAGTCCGAGTAGTTCAAACAGTTCTTCATTCATATTTGTCAATTTTTCTCTGACGTTTAATGTTGCATCTGTAAGCAGTTAGATTAAAGTTCTGTTAAATTGTTACTTATGTCAACAACAGCAGACTGCTGGAAGTGGTTAATGCTGTCATAAACCAAGGATGCTTCTGTTTTGAATATGCTTGATATCGTCATTCTGGCCGCAGGCCAGGGTAGTCGGATGAAATCCTCTCTGCCTAAAGTACTTCATACCGTAGGCGGAAAGCCGATGCTGCAGCATGTGATTGATAATGCGCAAACTTTGTCCAATTCGCAGGTTCACGTTGTTATTGGTCACGGTGCTGAAAAGGTAAAAGAGATTCTGTCTGATCAAAGTGTTGAGTTTGCCCTGCAAGCTGAACAGTTGGGAACCGGTCATGCTGTTGCGCAGGCGATGCCTTGTGTGTCTGATAATGGTGTTGTGTTGGTACTCTACGGTGATGTGCCTCTGACCCGCTCAGAAACGATGGCAGAACTGGTAAAGATAGCTGAGCGCGGACAATTTGGACTGCTGACGGTTAATCTGCAGGATCCCACCGGATATGGACGGATAGTCCGTAGTGATAGTGGTGATGTGGTAGCTATAGTCGAGCAAAAAGATGCCAGCGAAGCCGAATTGGCTATTACAGAAGTTAATACGGGTATTCTGGCTCTGCCTTCAAGCTTATTGAAGGCATGGATTCCTCAACTGTCTTCTAATAATGCTCAGGGAGAATACTACCTGACCGATATTATCGCGATGGCGGCGGAGCAGGGAGTACAAATTCAGGCGATTCAACCCGCTACGGAACAGGAAGTACAAGGCGTTAACAACCGGATGCAGCAGGCTGAACTCGAGCGCTGGTATCAGTTAGGCCAGGCTGAAAGGCTAATGCTTGAAGGCGTTAGTTTAGCCGATCCTGCACGGATCGATATTCGTGGTGAGGTGACTGTTGGCCATGATGTGTCGATCGATATCAATGTGATTATGGAAGGCAAAGTAAGCATTGGCGATAATGTCACGATAGAGGCTAATTGCATTATTAAGGATTCGATTATCGGATCAGGTACCCATATTAAAGCGAACTCAATGCTGGAAAAGGCGGTCGTTGCTGAAAATTGCGATATAGGCCCCTTTGCTCGTTTGCGCCCAGGCAGCCATTTGGCGAATAACGCTAAAGTCGGTAATTTCGTAGAGACAAAGAAAGTGACTATTGGCGAAGGTAGCAAGGTTAATCATCTGAGCTATATCGGCGATGCAGAGGTGGGTGTCGGAGTCAATGTCGGTGCAGGCACTATTACCTGTAATTACGATGGCGTGAATAAATCCATTACTGAGATCGGTGACGGCGCATTTATCGGCTCAAACAGTGCCTTAGTTGCGCCGGTAAAGATCGGTGCAGGTGCAACGGTTGGTGCAGGTTCAACCATCACTAAAGAAGTAGCCGCTGAGCAGCTAGCGGTTACCCGGGCTAAACAGATTAACCTGAATAACTGGCAGCGTCCGGTTAAAAAGTCATAAGGGAATATAGAATATGTGTGGAATTGTTGGCGCAATTGCGGGTCGAAATATTTCGGCTATCCTGCTGGAAGGACTGAAGCGTCTCGAATACCGCGGCTATGATTCTGCGGGTATGGCTGTTTATAACATTGAATCTGGTCTGCTTGATCATGTAAAACGCCTGGGTAAAGTCGCCGAGCTCGAAAAAGGACTAGAAGGGCATCCTCTGCCGGGTAGCCTGGGCATTGCTCATACTCGCTGGGCTACCCACGGTAAGCCGGAGAAACGTAACGCACATCCACATCTGTCATCTGATCGTATTGCTATTGTTCACAACGGTATTATTGAGAACTATGCTGTTCTCAAAGATGAAATGATAGCCGATGGCTACGCTTTTCTTTCAGATACTGACACTGAGGTAGTTACTCACCTGATTCACCGTTCGGTATCTTCAGGTAATACCCTGGAGCAGGCATTAAAAGAGACGGTTAAGCGGCTGGAAGGTGCCTATGCGCTGGCTGTGATTGATCAACAGCAGCCTGATCGTATGCTGGTAACCCGGATGGGGAGTCCGCTGGTAATCGGTGTTGGTATCGAAGAGAACTTTATCGCTTCTGATCCGCTGGCGCTATTACAGGTGACCGACCGTTTTATCTATCTCGAAGAGGGTGACCTGGCATTGATCAGTCAGGGACAGATCGCCATTGAAGATGCATCAGGTGATCTGGCAGTACGGGAAATTAAACAGTTTGAACATGGTCACGATGCTGCAGATAAGGGCGAGTACCGGCACTACATGCTGAAAGAGGTATACGAGCAACCAACGGTTATTCGTAATGCTCTTGAAGGGCGGATTCATCAGGGCCATGTACTCGAGCAAGCATTTGGTAATGGTGCTTCTGAACTATTTGATCAGGTCAAAATGGTTCAGATTGTTGCCTGTGGTACCAGCTATAATGCCGGCGTTGTGGCGCGTTACTGGATTGAAAAAATAGTGGGCATACCCTGCATGGTGGAAGTAGCAAGTGAGTTCCGCTACCGCCAGACTGTCTGTATGCCGGGTACTTTGTTTATTACTATTTCTCAATCGGGAGAAACCGCTGATACATTGTCAGCATTGCGCGAAGCGAAAGAGCAGGATTATCTTGGCTTCCTGTCGATCTGTAATGTGGCGGGCAGCTCTCTGGTACGTGAATCCGATCTGGCAATCATGACCAATGCAGGACCAGAGATAGGCGTCGCATCAACCAAGGCATTTACCAGTCAGTTAGTCGTTCTGATGCTGACAACATTAGTACTGGCTCGTCGCTATGGCTATAAAGGAGAACAGGAGATAGTTGCCGGACTTGAACAGTTAGATCGCCTGACTGAGCAGGTGTTGGCGCTTGATCCGCAGATTCAACAAATGGCTGAGCATTTCGTTGATAAGCATCATGCTCTTTTTCTGGGGCGGGGTACTATCTATCCGGTGGCCGTAGAAGGCGCTCTGAAGCTTAAAGAGATCTCTTACATCCATGCTGAGGCCTATCCCGCCGGAGAGCTTAAGCACGGACCTCTGGCGCTGGTAGATGAAGATATGCCGGTGGTGGCGGTCGCCCCGAATAACTCTCTACTGGAAAAGCTCCAGGCTAATCTGGAAGAGGTGCGTGCCCGGGGCGGAAAACTATTCCTGTTCGCCGATTCCAAAGCACAGGTAAAGCCGGGTGATGATCTGGAACTGATCACCCTGCCGGATGTCCCAACTGTTATGGCGCCGATAATTTACTCTATACCACTGCAGCTGCTCGCCTATTACGTAGCTGTTTTGAAGGGTACAGATGTCGATCAACCGCGTAACCTGGCGAAGTCGGTTACTGTTGAGTAATTGATAGGGTCTTAAGTCAGTTCCCTTTATTTACATATCAAATGATCTGTAGGTGTTCACCTATTGAAAACCTGCAGATTATTTTTTGATCGAGCACCCTCTGTTTCAACATCACAATACTAAGAGTCAAAGCGAGAATAATATGGAGATTGTTAACGCTCGTCTGCGAAGCAAAGCAGCGCTATATAGCTTGAAAATCAAGAAAGGTTACTTTACTGCTATCTGCGAACAAGATGGGCCCCTGGATGCTGTAGAAGGGCAGATCGATGCTAGTGGAAAGTTGGTCTGCGCGCCCTTTGTTGAACCACATATCCATCTGGATGCGGCGTTAACGGCCGGTGAACCTAACTGGAACCAGAGCGGCACACTGTTTGAGGGTATTGAGCGCTGGAGTGAGCGTAAGCCACTATTAAATGAAGCTGATATTCGTCAACGGGCGATGAAAACGATCCAGTTATTGGTCAATCAGGGGGTACAACATATCCGTACCCATGCAGATGTCAGTGACTCAAGTCTGGTAGGTATTAAAACTCTCTGTGCGTTACGGGATGAGCTTTCTGACAAAGTTGATATCCAGGTCGTAGCATTTCCTCAGGAGGGGCTGCTCTCTTATCCGGGTGGGCTTGAGTTGATGGAGCAAGCGCTGCAGATTGGCGCAGATGTTGTGGGTGGTATTCCTCATTTTGAATACACCCGCGAGTTAGGTGAAGCTTCGATGAAAAAGGTGATCGAGCTGGCACTAAAATATGACCGTCTGGTGGATGTACACTGTGATGAGACGGACGACCCTAACTCCCGTTTCCTTGAAGTGCTGGCAGCAGAGGCACTGTTCAATAATATGGGCTTAAGAGTCACTGCCAGCCACACAACGGCGATGGGCTCTTACGACAATGCCTATTGTTCTAAATTGTTTCGCTTACTGAAAAAAGCAGGTATTAATTTTGTAGCTTGCCCAACGGAGAGTATCCATCTGCAGGGGCGCTTTGACAGCTACCCTAAACGCCGTGGTCTTACCCGGGTAAAAGAGCTTAAGGCTGCAGGTATAAATGTTTGTTTTGGTGAAGATTCAATCTTTGATCCCTGGTATTCCCTGGGTAATGGCAAGCTATTACGTACTCTGGATTTCGGCTTGCATATCTGTCAGATGATGGGATATGCCGATTTCAGCACAGCACTTGATTTGATTACTGATAACAGCGCTCGGGCCCTGAATATTCATGACTGTTATGGCATACAAGTCGGTAATCCCGGTAGTTTTATATTGCTAGATGGTGAAGATGACTACAGCGTGATTCGTCAACAGGGGGAGGTCTTATTGTCAGTACGCCATGGTCAGGTGATTATGCAGCGCGAACTGGCCCGTGTGGTTTCTCCTGACTGGATCAACGCTGATAATTAATCTGCAAATTGGTCATTAAATATAATTTTTCTACTCAGTCTATTGTTCCCATATGCTTTGCCGATACAACAGGTTAGGATTGTTGCATCTGTTTCTTAATATGCGCTAAAAAATAATAACTAGGAGTGCGGAATATGATCGATCCCGTCAGTAGCTTTGCGATTAATTTCGTAGCAATTCTGGGCGGCATTTTGCTGTTGATCGTCATCGGAGGATTAATTACTGGGTTGATTATTTATCAGATAGATAAACATCAAACCAAGCAGACTATTCGACGAAACTATCCGTTATTTGGTCGCTTCCGCTATGTTTTTGAGCATCTGGGTGAGTTCTTCCGACAGTATTTCTTCGCCATGGACAGAGAAGAGATGCCCTTTAACCGGGCGCAGCGCAGTTGGTGTTATCGAGCCGCAAAGGATATCGATAATACTATCGCGTTTGGTTCATCCCGGGATCTGCGTATTCCCGGTACATATTTCTTTCTTAACTGCCCGTTTCCTACTTTAAAAGAAGATGCGGTGAAGAATCAGCCGCTGCGCATTGGTCCTCACTGTCGTCAGCCTTTCGATGCCAAATCATTCTTTAATATTTCGGGCATGAGCTACGGCGCTTTATCGCAACCAGCTGTTCAGGCGCTTTCTCAGGGTGCAAGAGAGGCGGGTTGCTGGATGAATACCGGTGAGGGTGGCTTATCTCCATTTCATCTTGAAGGTGGTTGTGACATTGTTTGCCAGATAGGCACCGCCAAATACGGTGTACGTGATCATCAGGGCATGCTCAACGATGAAAAGCTGAAAGAGAAAGCCGCCCATGAGCAGGTCAGGATGTTTGAAATTAAACTCAGCCAGGGGGCTAAACCCGGTAAAGGTGGAATGTTGCCGGCTGAGAAAGTCAGTGCTGACATAGCGGCAATTAGGGGTATACCGGAAGGCCAGGCGTCCATCAGTCCAAACCGGCACCCGGATATTGCGTCAATCGATGACCTGCTGGATATGGTTAGCCATATTCGTGAGGTGACCGGTAAACCGGTGGGTTTCAAGTTAGTGCTGGGTTCTACAGACTGGCTGGATGAGTTCTGCGAACGGATGGTCTCCCGGGGTATTGAAGAAGCGCCAGACTTTATCACTTTAGACAGTAGTGATGGTGGTACCGGTGCGGCACCGATGCCACTGATGGATAGTGTTGGGTTACCGCTAAGGGAAAGTTTACCGGCTTTGGTTAACAAGCTGATTATGCATGGTCTGCGGGATAGAGTCAGGGTGGTCGCATCGGGTAAGTGTATCAACCCTACTGATGTCGCTGCTGCGCTCTGTATGGGCGCTGATTTCTGTGTCAGTGCCAGGGGCTTTATGTTCGCACTCGGCTGTATTCAGGCGTTGCAGTGTAATAAGAACACCTGTCCGACAGGTATTACGACCCATGATAAAGACTTGCAGCGAGGCTTAGTGCCGGAAAATAAATCAGTAAGGGTGACAAATTATCACAGACATCTGGCGAATGAGGTGGAGATGATTGCCCATTCATGCGGTGTATCAGAGCCCCGCAAGCTCAAACGTAAGCATGCAGCCATAGTGATAGACAGTGGTCGTTCAGTACCTTTGGATATTCTCTACCCAGAGATGTAAAAGAACTATAAAAAAGCCTGCATCAGCGGGCTTTTTTATGCCCTATCTTTAAATATCGTCAAACCAAAGCTCATCGTTAATTTGATGTTCGAGTTCTTTTTGTTGTTTGCGTTCTTCAATGGCACGTCGGTAGGTAAGGCTTTTCTTTGAGGCTTTCTTGAGTTTAGCCTGTTGTTTTTCCTCATCTATACCAACAATTATATCAAAGACTTCTGTTTGAATTTGACTGAGATCCTGATCTTTCCGTTTCAGCATAGCACTGGTTCCTATACCTTCTGCAAAATCTATCTGACAGCCTAAAACGAGGGCTGGCTAACAAATAATTTTACTTTATGGGTAACAGCTAGACTCTTTTTTATAACAGAAAAAAGAGAATTTCAAGGATGCAGAGGCCTGAAAAGAGGCCTCAGCGGGAGAGATAGTGACGGAAGAATGTTACAGAAATGAGAAATACCTTACAGAAATCAGTCAGCGGGCTTTCGTAAAGGCAGGCGTTTATCGTTCTGACGCAGGCTCTTCAGGCTGCGCTTGATCGTTTTGAGGTGGTCGAGCAGTCCAGGCCCCAGTTTCATTGCTACACCGACGGCTAGAACATCAATCACTACCAGATGAACAACCCTTGAAGACATCAGCGTACTGAGGTCTTTATCTTCTTCCAGGTCGATATGAATTGATATCGATGCCAGATCCGCTAGAGGGGTATTGCTTGGGCAAAGTGATATAACGGTTACCCCGGCGTCTTTAACCAGTTTTACCGAATGCAGTAGGTCCTTGGTGCGGCCAGTTTGAGATATAGCGATCACGACATCCTGCTCCGTAAGAGTCGTTGCTGATATCATCTGCATGTGTGGGTCTGAGTACGCAGAGGTAGCTATTTTTAAACGATGAAACTTGTGCTGTGCGTCATTACAGACGGGAGCGGATGCACCAAAACCATAGAGTTCCAGACGGTTAGTACTGGCAATGGCATCAATAGCCGTTTCAAGGGTTTCAGCGTTAAGCTCTTCCCGGACCCGCATCATATTGCCGACAGTTGAATCGAAAATCTTCTGCTTAAATTCGCTCACAGTATCTTTACTGTTGAGGGAGAATTGCTCGAAGTTAGCATTGCTCGCAAGGCCTTGTGCCAACGTTAGCTTAAAATCCTGAAACCCGTCATAGTTAAGTGCCCGACAGAACCGTACTACGGTAGGCTCACTCACATTAGCTTCGGAGGCCAGATCAACAATCCGCATATGGATTACATCCGCAGGGTTCTCCAGAACGTAGTCGGCCACTTTCTGTTCCGACTTACGGAGGTTGGATTTTGCATCAGCAATAGATTTAAGAAGGTTAAGGGACTGCAAGTTAGATTCCGTCTTCAGGTTATGCGTAATGTAACGGCAATGAGTATATCAGTAATTTAGATTAAGAGGATAAACGCATAGCCTATTATTACCGCTATTTAGTTGTGAGAAAGGCCATATAGTAGAGGGCTTACTATTTGAAATTGCAGGATTTATAACTAGATGCTATGTTCATTGGGTTATGTATAAAAATAGAACAAAATGACGATTAGGGAGAAGCCTTGTGAAACGTCGTGCGATTGTTAAAGTCCTGGGACTGGGTGCTGCTGCGGTAGGCCTGGCTGCTTGTACGGAACAAAAAGCTCCGGTTGCTGATTGTAAACCGGTTGCTCAGCCTGCTGCACCAGTAGCAGCTAAGCCTGAAACCATCGAATGGAAGATGGTGACAACCTGGCCAAAAAACTTCCCCGGTTTGGGGACGGGTGCGAATAACCTGGCCGAC
This sequence comes from Amphritea sp., assembly GCA_024679635.1. The sequence continues at coordinate 9,236 of JAIBDA010000040.1, forward strand.
CTGATCGGTACAATGTCCGGCGGACGGATCAAAGTAAAAGTCTATGGTGCTAAAGAGTTAGTCGGCGCGCTAGAGATCTTTGATGCTGTATCCCGTGGTACTGCAGAAATGGGTCATGGTGCTGCATACTATTGGAAAGGTAAGACTCGTGCCGCACAGTTCTTTGCCGCGGTTCCTTTCGGGCTTACCGCGCAGGAGATGAATTCATGGCTGTATCACGGTGGTGGTATGGAACTATGGGAGGAGGTTTACGCCGAGTTCGGTCTGATTCCTGGTGCGGCGGGTAATACCGGTGTGCAGATGGGTGGTTGGTTTAACCGTGAGATTAACTCTGTAGACGACCTGAAAGGTCTGAAAATGCGTATTCCGGGTCTGGGTGGTGAAGTACTCAAGCGGGCAGGTGGTACACCGGTACTGTTGCCAGGTGGTGAAATATTCCCATCACTACAGTCTGGAGCTATTGATGCAACTGAGTGGGTAGGTCCATATAACGATATGGCTTTCGGTCTGCATAAAGCAGCTAAGTACTACTACTATCCGGGATGGCATGAGCCGGGCACAACCCTGGAAAGCTTCATCAATAAAGAAGCCTTTGAGAAGCTACCTGAGGATCTGCAGGTTATTGTACGTAGTGCTATTCGTGTGGCGAACCAGGATATGCTGGCTGACTTCACAGCGAAGAATAACCGAGCTCTGGAACAGTTGGTAAATGAACACGGTGTTGAATTGCGCCAGTTCCCGGATGAGGTTCTTAAGGAAATTAAGACTTTATCAGATGCGGTAGTGTCTGAAGAGGCGGCGAAAGATCCAATGTCGCAGAAAGTCTTTGAGTCTTTCGTTAAGTTCCGTGATCAGGCCACCAAGTGGCATGCGGTATCTGAGCAGGCTTATCTGAACGCTCGATCTTTGTAAGCTTTCTTATGTAAGAAAAAACAGGCTTTATTGCCTGTTTTTTTATGCCTGAAATTTCAGTTTTCAGAGGTTATCTCTGGAAGCGTGTATATAGTGACGCTGCATTTATGATGAAAGGTTCAAATGTGTATGCCTCAGGGACAGGAATGACTAATGGTGATCAGACCCTACAGGGGAACCCTCTTTAGGTTAAGGGAAGTGGTACCTGATCCTACCTTGCCCCTGTATTTAAAGCTTCTTTGCTAATGCCGTAAGGCTTACTTAACTAGATTTGCATCTTTCTTTATAACGTTTATATGGCGTTAAGGCTTAAATGTTATAACGAGAATAGTAATTTTCAGCCGGATTTCAGGAAAGTCTCATATATTGAATGTGAATTGAAAACATATGAAGGTGTCGCCATGAGTATTAAATTATTAACCGGTATTACTTTAGGCTTAGCAATGATCTCATCTAGCGCGTTTGCTGCCAACACTATTCTAGAAGAGCCTTATTCAAGCCATGTGATAAATAATTCAAAATTTAATTCAAGCTATGGAACAAATGATTCAGAAATGCACAGCGCTTCTAATCAAG
>JAIBDA010000162.1 GCA_024679635.1 Amphritea sp.
CTGTTCTTATCGCTTTGCAAGGTCTCTTAAATCGTATTCAAATAGCTTTATAGCTGGATTTCCGGTAGAATGCGCCGCCTTAATACTGCTACCTGGTTTGTAGCAGTGACTGAATTTTATAAGGTGGCCTCTGGTACTGGTCACCGTTGAGCAGATAGGAAAAGACAATGCCTGTTATTACCCTTCCCGATGGCAGCAAACGCGAGTTTGCTAACGCTGTTACTGTATTTGATGTTGCCGCTGATATTGGCGCTGGTCTGGCTAAGGTTGCCCTGGCTGGAAAAGTAAATGGTGAACTGGTGGATACCTCCCACACCATTACTGAAGACGCTGATCTGGCTATCATTACCCCACGCGATGAAGCAGGGCTGGAGGTGATTCGTCACTCTTGTGCTCACCTGATGGCGATGGCAGTACAGCAGCTGTTCCCGACGGCTCAGGTTACTATCGGTCCTGTCATTGAAGATGGCTTCTATTACGACTTTGCTTACGAGCGTCCGTTTACACCGGAAGATCTGCTGAAGATTGAAGCGGAAATGAAAAAGTTGGTTAAAGCCAACCATCCTATCTCTCGCTCTTTGATGACTCGCGATGAAGCGGTGAAGTTGTTCAGTGAGAAAGGTGAAAAATATAAAGTTGAGCTGCTGGAAGCGATTCCGGCAGATCAGGATCTGTCCTTCTACTCTCAGGGCGACTTTATTGATCTATGTCGTGGCCCTCACGCGCCATCAACCGGTCATATTAAAGTATTCAAACTGATGAAACTGGCGGGCGCCTACTGGCGTGGTGACTCTGATAATGAGATGTTACAGCGGATCTACGGTACCGCCTGGGGTGATAAGAAAGACCTTAAAGAGCACCTGCATCGCTTGGAAGAAGCTGAAAAGCGCGATCATCGTAAGCTGGGTAAACAGTTAAACCTGTTCCATCTACAGGAAGAAGCGCCGGGTATGGTGTTCTGGCATCCGGATGGCTGGAAACTGTATCAAACGATAGAACAGTACATGCGTATCAAGCAGCGTCAGCATAACTATGATGAAATTAAGACGCCGCAGGTTGTTGAACGTTCTCTGTGGGAAAAGTCAGGCCATTGGGATAAGTTTTCTGAAGAGATGTATACCACTCACTCAGAGAACCGTGACTTTGCAATTAAGCCGATGAACTGTCCTTGTCATGTACAGGTATTCAATCAGGGGCTGCGTTCATACCGGGATCTGCCATTGCGTTTGGCAGAGTTTGGTTGCTGTCACCGTAATGAGCCTTCGGGGGCGCTGCACGGTATTATGCGGGTCCGTGGGTTTGTGCAGGATGATGCGCACATTTTCTGTGCCGAAGACGCTATTCAAAGTGAAGTAGCTCGATTTATCGATTTCCTACACGAGGTTTACGCAGACTTTGGTTTCTCTGAGGTTATCTATAAGCTGTCCACCCGCCCTGAAAAACGGGTTGGTTCTGATGAAGTTTGGGATAAAGCAGAGAAAGCCCTGGGTGATGCGTTGGATGCAGCCAAACTGGATTGGGATGAGTTGCCGGGCGAAGGTGCTTTCTACGGACCTAAAGTAGAGTTTTCGCTGAAGGATTGCCTGGGTCGGGTGTGGCAGTGTGGTACTATTCAGGTAGACTTTTCTATGCCTGGTCGTTTAGGTGCTCAATTTGTCAACGAATCCGGTGATCGTGAAACACCGGTTATGTTACACCGTGCAATTCTGGGTTCGTTTGAGCGATTTATCGGTATTCTGATCGAAAACTTTGCCGGTGCGCTGCCAACCTGGTTAGCCCCTCAGCAAGTGGCAATTTTGAATATTACCGACAAACAGGCGGAATATTGCAGCGAAATTGAAGAAAAACTGACAGAACTTGGATTCTTTGCGTCTGCGGACTTGAGAAATGAGAAAATCGGCTTTAAAATCCGCGAGCACACAATTCATAAAGTTCCTTATCTGCTGGTAGTCGGCGATAAAGAAGTAGAAAACGGAACGGTGGCTGTTCGTACCCGTACCGGAGAAGATCTCGGCACCTTGTCGATTGAAGAGTTTTGCGAGCACCTGAAGCAGGATGTTGCTCAGAAAGGCCGCAAAGTATAATTAACAGATCGGAA
>JAIBDA010000014.1 GCA_024679635.1 Amphritea sp.
ACAGAGAACATCGCTTTTTTCATTTCACCGGCATAACGCATGCCAGCCAGCAGTACTTTGCGTTTAGCAAAGTTGATGATCACACAGCCATCGCTGTTAGTACCATCACGCTCAGGCTCGCATTCAAAGCCTGCAGCGTTAATAATCTGCCACTCTTCTTTCGCCTTCGGATTAAACTCTTCCGGGCGGATAAACAGGTTCTGACCAAACAGGTTCTGCCATGCAGTTTCTGTCGTCATCTCTACCGGCAGGTATTGATTAGTATCAGAACCAACGTGAACATTAGATACAAAGTGCTCGCGAGCAGCCAAATATTCTTCAACCCGTCCCCAGAGCGCATCAAACTTATCTGCGTCGAATGGGCGGTTGATAGGGCCCCAATGAATAGCATCAGAGGTGCTGGCTTCATCAACGATGTAACGATCCATCGGAGAACGACCTGTACGCTTACCGGTTATAGCAACCAGTGCACCAGTATCAGCCAGAGTTCCTTCACCACGCTGAATGGCTTTTTCAACTAGTTGAGCCGGGCTCAAATTTACGTGTACAGAGTTCACGGTTTCTTTGCTCATTGCTTGAATCCCTTGGCTTCTGCCAAAAAAAAATTATTTACCTGATTTATGCAGCATGACCCCTGTTTTTTTTTGACTTTCCTGCCGGAGAGTCAACGGGGCCGTTATTATAAGGAGGCGTATTATGTCAAAAAATCGTGCAAAACACCATCAATTGAGAACGTTTCCTAACTAGACTGAAAACATACAAAAAACGTTATAATATTAATGACTTAAATCAGCTTTTACACTCATCTTCGTATTTCTTGATTTATTTTAGTGGGCGTCAATGCAGCTGATCTGACCCGGCAATATTGGCACTGTCAGAGAACATCAGGGTGATATCAGCCTGGTCAAAGCTATATTTTTCATTGCAGAACTGGCAATTAACATCGATGCTGCCCTCTTCCTCAATAATCTCTTCCAGCTCGTCCTGAGTCAGATAGCGCAGAGCATCGGCGGTCCGTTTACGGGAACAATCACAGTTAAACTGTAATGCATCAGGTTCATACAAACGGCAATCTTCTTCATGAAACAAACGACGCAGAATAGTGGCATTATCCAGCTCCAGTAACTCTTCGTCGGTCAGCGTGGACGCGAGAAAACTGAAATGCTCCCACTCTTTCTGGGAATCACCTTTGGCCGGCATCACCTGCAGTAGAAAACCCGCTGCACGCTGCTCATCGGCAACCAGATGAATCTGCGTAGGCAACTGCTCAGAGAGACTAAAATAGGCTTCCAGGCAGTTACTCAGGCGTTCGCCTTCAAGGGGAACCACACCCTGATAGCGCTTACCCTGATCGGGTTCAATGGTAATAACCAATTGGCCGCCACGTAAAAGTTCGCAGAACTCAGCCTGCTCAGGCAGCTCACCTTCAAAACGGGCAATCGCTCGCAGGTCCCGCTGATGATTACACTCTGCCATCAGCACTTTGACTTGATTTTCGCTCTGCGCCTGGAGTAGCAAGCGGCCATCAAACTTAAGCGTGGCACTCAGCAAACTAACAGCCGCCATCATCTCACCCAGTAATTTATTAATCAGTGCCGGGTAATTATGATGTGCTACCGCTTGTTGATAACTCTGCTCCAATCCGGTCAATACACTGCGGATGTCCGCTTGTTCGAAAAGAACCCTTTGAAGCTTGTCGGAACTGCTCATATCGATCTCAGAAACTCTATCTTAAAGTGGCTTACCGAAGTTATAACCCGAGGTTATAAACGAGCCTTCGGAAAACTGAAATTTTATCACAACGCCTAATGGGCTAGCGATCCTTAAACTGCATAATCTTACGCCGCTCTTTCTTATTCGGCCGATGATCTGGCCCAACATTTCCACGCATCGCTTTACGCTGCGCAGCCCCTTCTTCCCGCAACTTTATACTCTCTTCAGTTTCCTGATACAGCAGCTGCGCCTCCGGTGCTCCGCGTCGCTGATCCGATATCGCTGTAATCACCACCTTTTTCTCGTCGTAACCCTGACGAATAATCAGCTGCGCGCCAACTTCAACATTACGGCTACATTTTCCCCGCTGGCCTTCATAATGAACCTTACCCCCCTCAACCGCCTGCTTAGCTGCCCCACGGGTTTTAAAGAAACGGGCCGCCCATAACCATTTGTCCAGGCGAACCTTCTTACCTTGTTGTGATTCGTTCTGATGCTGAGTATTCATCTATTTTTTAATAATCTCATCAAAGTGTTCTATCGCGTTAAAATCTACGATCTCCCGCCCTGGCTTTTGGCTGTCGGGCTGAATAATGCTCAACAGATAAGCGATGCCGTACTCCCTGGCCGAACCCAGTACCGCCAGACTATCATCTACCAGCAACGTCCGCGCCGGATCAAAAGGCTCCTCTTCCTGAAGCCGGTGCCAAAAGCCCTGATGCTCTTTCGCTACCTGATAATCATGGGAGCTGATAATCCGGTCAACCAGCTGATCCAGCCCGGTCTCTTCCAGCTTCAAGGTCAGGCTGTCCCGGTGAGCGTTAGTGACAATTACTCGCCGAACACCTTCCCCTTTCAGGTGCTCCAGAAAGTCGTGAACATGAGGACGAAAAGCGATACGCTCACGAATCTCGGTTTTCAACGCTTTAATATCAACGTTAAGTTCCCGGGACCAATAATCCAGGCAGTACCAATTCAGAGTACCCTGTTCCTGCATGATTCGTTCATGTAGCCATCGGGTCGCATCTTCCCTGTCGATGCTGTGTAGCTCGGCATAACGCACCGGCAGATGCTCCAGCCAGAAGAAAGTATCAAAATGAAGATCTAGCAGGGTGCCGTCCATATCCAGAAGCACCGTATCGATATTTTGCCAATCCATATAAAAAGTCAGCGCCTCAGGTTAAGATTAAGAAACCTGCTCGCAGGCTCTTTAACGACAATGAATGCCGAGGAACGGTCCAGTATGCCTGTAAAACCGGATATTTTGAAGACAACGCCCGCCGCTAAAAGCCGACTGTTTCATGTTGAAGAGATAGAACTGCGCTTTTCTAACGGTGTAGAGCGTACTTACGAACGCTTGGCTAATCGGGGACGAGGGGCGGTAATGATTGCCGCCATTGATGATGAGCGAAACGTACTGCTGATAAAAGAGTACGCCGTTGGCCTCGAAGACTATCTGCTAACCCTGCCTAAAGGACTAATTGACCCGGGGGAAGATGCTTTTCAGGCAGCCAACAGAGAACTCAAAGAGGAAGCGGGATTCGGTGCCGAGCAGCTAACCTTTATCAAAGAGATGACCTCAGCACCCAATTACATGGGTCATAAAATCACCGCAGTGATGGCTCAGGACCTGTTTCCCTGCCGCTTACAAGGCGATGAACCTGAAGAGATGGAGGTGATTCGCTGGCCTCTGAGCCAACTGGACGAACTGTTCCTTCGAGACGATTTTTCTGAAGCACGCGCTATTGCTGCGCTTTTCATGGTGAAAGAGCGACTACAGAAAACCGAATAAAGAACCGTTCGACTAAATCAGAAAACAATTTTGCTATCCTCTCTGAAGCGGTCTAATCATACTCAGATGAATAGCGGGATAGTTTCAGCCGTCTGAGTAAATCTGCAAATCAGCGCTCCGATAAGCAGACTCAGGCACAACGACCAGGCTCAGCACTATGGCGCTTTACATGCCTTGGCACCCACACGAACAGTATCTTCAACTTTTCGCCGTACCGCAGGATCTGTAATAGTACCCTGCATAATTTTCTCGACTTCGTTATCACTAAAATTCTTATGCACATAATTAGACAGACAAACGCATTGCGCTTCTGTTGCCGTTCCACCCGCCATACATCCCTCTTTAAAGGGCGTCCAGGTTTTTGATGTCAGATACTGGGTCTTTACGGTAAAAACAATCAGCAACACCGCTGCAATCCAAAGAAAAACTTTACCCATAGCCAGTATTCGCCTGCTTTATAATTTTGATCGGGAGACCGATTCTAACAGCTCTTTTGCCTCTGTCAGCTAACTTTAGTCTGATAATGGTCTACCGGGAAGTTGTTTTCCCACTTAAAATAAGGGGTTTTACAGGCAATGAAAAGCTCTATTAAGGATGCTATGATTCTGCTCAAACAAGCGCAGCTGGTCTACAGCGCTTGAAATATTACTATACAGACCCTATCTATATTACATATTCACTATCTATGCTGAACCTGACACTAAAAGGTAAATACTTATGAGCTTTGAACTACCAGCACTGCCATTCGCCAAAGATGCACTGGAACCTCACATCTCTGCGGAAACTCTGGACTTCCACCACGGCAAACACCACAACACTTATGTTGTGAAGCTGAATGGACTGGTACCAGGTACTGAATACGAAGGTAAGTCTCTTGAAGAGATCATCATGTCAGCTCCAGCTGGCGGCGTATTCAACAACGCAGCTCAGATTTGGAACCACACTTTCTACTGGAACAGCCTGTCTCCAAACGGTGGCGGCGAGCCAACTGGCGCGATTGCTGATGCAATCAACGCTAAATGGGGCTCTTTCGCAGCTTTCCAGGAAGAACTAAACGACAAAGCGGTTAACAACTTTGGAGCTAGCTGGACCTGGTTGGTTAAAAACGCTGACGGTTCTCTGGAAATCGTTAATACCAGCAACGCTGGTACGCCGATGACCAATGGCCAGACAGCTCTACTGACTGTTGACCTGTGGGAACACGCTTATTACATCGATTATCGCAACGTTCGCCCTGATTACCTGAAAGGCTTCTGGGCACTGGCTAACTGGGACTTTGTTAACCAGAATTTTGCTGCATAACAGCTGAGAGTATCAGACAAAAAAGACACCTTCGGGTGTCTTTTTTTTTGCTCGGAGAAGAAATGGTTTACACTAGGCAGATGATAAGGACTTCATAAGACAGGTTAGGGAACGTAAAACAGATTATGCAACGAAATTTCTTCCCGTTCATTACTACCGGCTGGCTACTGCTTACCTTGATTATGGTTGGGCTGAGTTTCTACGCCGATTACAATCATCTAAAAAGAAATCTCAATAACGATGCGCAATTTGTTTACGCTTCCGTCTATGAAAAAGCCTATATAAATGAAGTGCTGTTACAGAGCTTCACCGTATTGGTCTCTTCCTCACCAAACGACCACGAAGCAATCCGCAGCTTTGCCAACGAAATGCGCAAAAGATACCCACATATAGAAAGGTTGCAGATTCAACAACAGCAGAAATCCATCACCACCAACTACGGCAAAGCCTCAGACTATAATTTAGATCCGACCAACGATGATTTCAGTGCACGCTTTCCGATTATCTTTATTGAACCTTTAAACCCCGATACCCGATATCTGCTCGGTAAAGATTTACTCTCCGACCCGGTTTTCTCAAGCACTATAGGTTTTGCCCGAAAATACCACCAACCAATCACCTCACCCCCGTTCAAACTAGACGAGAAACAGAACGGCTTTGAACTCTTCTTAGCCTTCTTTGAGCGTAATACTGCACCCACAAACGATAATCTGTATATCGCGTCACTCGTGATCAATATTGAAGGCATGTTACCCAATACCAGCTTTCTCTCAGATAACACTAGTATTAAATTGATGGATGAGAAAGGCTCCCTGCTCGATCAACACCTTTCAGAGCAAGAGATACAGCCGCCTTCCTGGCTACCCAAACTAGAAGAGACGCGCACAGTTAATCGTTTCGGCCAGTCCTTCCAACTGCAGATCACACACCAGTTTGGTTTAAAGAACATCAACATTGGCATGCTACTGATTCTGCTCTGCTGCTCGTTAAGTGCCTATAGCCTGTTAATGGCGTACCTGCGGCAGAAAGTTCAGTCCGCGATTGAGCATTCCACTATCTATGCCACCCTCAATAATGAACGACAGCAACTTGAAACCCGTATCCACACCCGCACCAGAGAGCTCAGAGAGCAGTTAATTGAGAACCGCCGTCTCACGCATCAGGTACTGGCGGTGCAGGAACGCGAGCGAAGAAACCTGTCGAGGGAGCTACATGACGAACTGGGTCAATCGCTAACCGCCATCCGTACCGATGCAAAAATACTCAAGCGCATCCATCCGGAAGAGAGCAGCATCGTTAATCAAACAGCCGAATCGATCGATGCCATCGCACAGAATATATACGATGTGACCTACGGTATGATGCGCACACTACGTCCCTCGGCTTTAGATGATCTCGGACTGATTGATGCACTTCAGGAGTGTATTATCTCTTCCCGTTTTGACGAGCATGGAATATCGCTGCATAAAGATTTTCATGGTGCATTGAATGAGATGTCAGAAGACTACAATATCACCCTGTTCCGTCTGGCTCAGGAAGCCTTCAGCAATATTATTAAATACGCTAAGGCCCGCAATGTCTGGATCGATATTCACAGGGTTTCTCAAGGCTCTCGCAAAGAGATCAGTGGCGATCGCCTAGAGATAATGATCAGTGACGATGGTATCGGCTTCGATATAGCAGGGGAGGCATTTAAGAAGGGCTTTGGTCTGATCGGTATGCGCGAACGGGTCAGAGCTCTGGAAGGCGTCTTTCAGATTCGCCATAACCACAACCGCGGCACTCGGATCATTGCCATTATCCCCCTTCATTTTTCTGAGCCTGATAAGGAGACTGAAGCAACGAGATCAGCGGTTGCCATAGCTGATCCAGTAGCACCGGTTGCGCTTGTTCATTAGGGTGTAGGCCATCATCCTGCATCAGTTCGGGCTGTAGCACTACCGGCGCCATAAAAAACGGAACCATCGGCACATCCTGCATCTGCGCTACTTTCTCAAACAACGCGGTAAAGCCATCACTGTAGCGGGGCCCATAATTGGGCGGAATCCGCATCTCCAGCAGTAACACCTGAGCCCCCGCAGCACGGGCCTGTGCGATCAAACGGGTCAGATTCCGCTCGATCAACGCCAGGGGCGCACCTCGCAAGCCATCATTAGCACCTAGCTCGAGCACCACCAGCTCCGGTTTATACTGATCCAAAGCCCCAGGCAAACGCGTAAGACCTCCGTGTGTGGTTTCCCCGCTGATACTGGCGTTGATGACTTCGTAACTAAAACCATTTTTTTCTAACTTCTGATCAAGTAACGCAACCCAGCCCTGCTGTTGAGGCATTCCATAAGCAGCAGAAAGGCTGTCGCCCATCACTAAAATGGAACTACTCCATGCTAAGCTAGACAGAAGTAATAACCAGACCCCAAGTATATTCGACATGCAGACTCCTGAATCCAATGCTGTTCTTATCGCCACCGGACTGAATAAAACGTTCCCCGGCGATCACGGCGGACTGAATATCTTTAATAATATCAGTATCCATGCCGATGCGGGCGAGAGTATCGCGATCATTGGCCCTTCCGGTGCGGGTAAATCAACCCTACTGAGTATATTGGCGGGCCTGGATGAACCGAGTCAGGGCAGCATCGAACTGTTAGGCCAGTCACTGACCGGGCTGGATGAGGAATCACGGGCGGAGCTGCGTTCAAATCACATCAGCTTTGTATTTCAGTCATTCCAGTTACTGCCCGAGCTAACGGCGCTGGATAATGTCCAGCTCGCACTGGAAATCCAGGGGCACCCGGAACCCCTGAAGCAAGCAGGATACTGGCTTAATCGGGTTGGGTTAGAACAGCGCCACCAGCATACGCCAGCACAGATGTCTGGCGGAGAGCAGCAGCGAGTCGCTATCGCACGGGCCTTTGCCACGGAACCCAGTTTACTATTCGCTGATGAGCCGACCGGCAATCTCGATGATAAAACCGGCACAGAGATCATTGATCAACTCTTTGAACTCAACCAGCAACTCAATACCACTCTGATTCTGATCACCCATGATGCCTCTCTGGCACAGCGATGTCAGCGCCGTCTACAGTTACATAACGGTCAATTACTGGAGCTTTAAGATGAGACCGATGCAACTCATCAATCTGGCCCTGAAACAAAGCCGGTCAGACCTGCGAACTTTCGAGTGGCGTGCATTATTGCTGGCCCTGCTACTGGCTACTACACTCGCGACTTTTCTCACGTTACTGGGTAATCAGTTAGAAAGCGGGCTTAGCCGTCAAAGCGCTTCCGTACTGGGAGCCGATCTGAGCCTCAGCGATAGCAAACCAGTTTCTCAAGACGACATAGCCGCGGCGGACGCACTCAAACTGCAGCACACTAAGGTAGTTCAGTTTTCCTCTATGCTGAGTACCGAAGAACAGATATTACTCAGCTCAATCAGAGCGATTGAAGCCCCCTACCCGCTGCGCGGAGAGCTGCGAACCGAGCCTCCACAATCGACTTCGATTCCCCGTCCAGGCACCGCCTGGGCTGAGCAGCAGCTATTACAACGCATGGGTGTAGAGGTTGGCACAACCATCAGCCTGGGTTATTCCAGCTTCAAAATTACCGCCGCCATTATTAGTTCACCGGATCGGGGTAACGGGTTTCGCAGCTTTAGTCCGCAACTGCTCATCAACCGTCAGGATTTGGAGGCAACCCGGGTAGTTCAACCCGGTAGCCGAATCGGCTATCGCACGCTATTCAGCGGAGCTGAGGCACCGATAAGAGAGTATGCAGCTCAGCTCAGCAAAGACTTGACGCCTCAGCAACGCCTTTGGTCAGTTTATGCGGATCAACCTATGGCAGCGGGCGCGCTAAAAAACGCCTCAAGCTTCCTGCGAATGACCTCTCTGTTTGGATTACTTTTATGTGGCCTGCTGATCACCCTGAGTCTGCGCCGTTACAGCAGTGCTCAATACCGCCGAAGCGCGCTGTTAAAGTGCCTGGGATTGAAGCCTAAACAAGTGCTGCGTCTCTATCTGATCAAACTCATAATCGGCTGGAGTCTGGCGGCAGCACTCGGCTCCCTCGTCAGTATCATCCTGCTACAGCTTACAGGGTCACTACTGCAAACTATCCTGCCTGCAGGTCTGCCTGCACCGGATTATCGCCTGTCTGCCGTCGGCCCATTACTCAGCCTGGCGCTGCTATTAGTGATCGGCTTTTCACCCTTACTGCAGATCAGTCGAATACCGGTTATGGGGCTACTGCGCCGAGACCAACTCAGCCACCAAGGACTAAGCTGGCCTGCCCGGCTGACTATATTACTCCTGACAGGCGTGGTCATCGCATTCTATCTCGGATCTGCAGTCAATGCGCTGGTTGCTATTCTATTAACCGTTGGCACTATTCTGGTGGCCGGTGTCTTTGCCAGTCTTTTTCTGCCACCGGCAGGGCGCTTCTTAGCCCGCTATTCACGCCTGGGGCGTTTACTGGGTTTCCGGATACGCCAGCAACGCCAGTGGCACCGCATTCAACTGGGAATTATGAGTCTGTTACTGGCGCTGTTAAGCAGCCTTCTGCTCAGCCAGACAGAACTGGTAAACCGCTGGCGTGCGCAGATACCTCAAGACACCCCGAATCAGTTTGTTATCAACATTCAGCCCTGGGAACTTGAGCCTTTGAGCGAGTTCCTCCAGCAAGCCGGCCTGTCACCCAACCTTTATCCTATGATTCGCGGTCGTATCACCTTGATTAACGACCAGCTACCCGCCGATGTTCTGACCCCAGAACAGTTGCAACATAACTCACTGAGACGAGAACTGAATCTTAGCTGGGCAGCTCAGGCACCGAAGCATAACCAGGTAATAGCAGGAAAGTGGTGGCAAACGGATACCCCGGATAACCTGATCTCAGTTGAACAGGAGCTGGCTGAAAGCTTAGGGCTAAAACTGGGTGATACCGTCGGTTTTGAAATAGCAGGACAAAAACTCAGTGCAACCGTGAGTAATATACGGCAGGTAGAGTGGCGCTCGTTCCGGCCCAATTTCTATGTAATCTTCAGCCCTAAAGCGATGGAGCAGTACCCACAAACCTATATCACCAGCTTCAAGCTTTCCGGCGAACAAGCGGAACTAAGCCGTGAATTGCTTAAACAGTTCCCCGCTCTCACCCTGATCGATGTCAGTCAGTGGATCGATCAGGCCAGCGAACTCATTACTCGCCTGATCCAGGCATCAACACTGATTCTGGGGCTCACACTCTGCGCCGGCTTACTCTTAGTGCAGCTACTGCTATATCAGGAACTGGAACAACGGCGTCACGAAAATGCGTTGTTACAAGTGTTAGGCAGCACGCCGGGACAGACGCGACGGTTAGATCTGTTGGAATTTTCCCTGCTAGGTTTTGCCAGTGGAGCGATGGCGGCGGTACTGGCAGAGATAGTGACCGGGCTGATCAGTTATCGGCTGCTTAACTTACCGCTCATCCTGCACCCATCCATTTGGGTACTTCTCCCTCTGACCGGCTGCGCAGTATTTACACTGGGCACCCTGATCAGCCGGCGACGCAGTGGTTACCAACAGCTACGGCAAAGCTGAGGAAGCTGTGTAAAGCTCCTTCCTCATAACTATAAGCCGAGCGTTACGCTCGGTAGAGCCTTAGGATCTTCCAACGCAGGTACTGGAAAGCAGGTGAATAGACGTTCACCCTTTATTTTCTTTATCAGCTGCTGTTTCACCCGATCAGAGCGCTGCTGTGCAAGTTCGATCAAGCTCGCTTTTTCCTGCTCCATCAATTTGTCAGCGGTCAGTGGTTTTTCTCGTTTCTTATTTTGTGCTTCCAGCTCCGCTCTGAGCAGCAGCTGATCTTGCTGTACCACCTGGCCACAAATATTCAGACGCATCCCTTTTCGCTCACTCAGCATTGACTCGATTTTAGTCAGATATCCCTGCCCATGGGCGTCAAGCTCAGTGCTACCTGGAGCAAAAGCAATCGGCTCTAAACGGATGAAACTACCGTCGGTAGCGGCACCTATCACCAGACTAATCAGCGTACTGTATGGCTCCAGCGACTTTGTCAGGATACTGAATGCCGCTTTTTTAAGCCCTTTTCCTGCCAATCGCTGCACAACACTCTGCAAACCAAAATTAGGATCTTCTAAAGAACCGCTGATAGGCACATCCAGATCGATATTATCATCGCCATCCTGCAGAACGGAGATAGCAGTACCCAGAGGCATTGACAGCTTTTTACTGAATTTTGCCATCTGCTCCTGGTCAGCCGGCTCAACCTCCAGTCGATGTATCTTAATCTCGTTTTTACCCTTAATTTTGCCGGCATTCAGCTCACCTGAGCTATTCAATTCCATCTGCCCATTCTGCAGATAATAACCGGTGTACTGGATGCTATAAGGGCTCAAACGAGGCATCTCAAGCTGTTTAAGCTGGCCCTTCCAGCTGGCTTTCTCTCCACCACCGGCCAGATTAGTATCACCTGTCAGATCAAGCGTCGTAAAACCATTCAACTTGAGACCCAACCCAAATTTTGCGGGAGTCTTGCTGGCGCTATCCAGCCCTAGTAACTGAGCTTTATTAATTTGAATTTCGCTGTTAAAGGCAGGCTCGGTACTGTTATCGGTGAACATTACTTTACTCTCGCCATTCACCACCAGCTCATTCACCTGAACCCGCAAGGCGGGCTCTGATGCTGGCGCATCATTAGGCGATGCAACGACCTCAGCTTTCGTTTCACTCAGGCTGTTTAATCCGGTCTGCAAACGCTCAACATTGACCGGCTTCTTATCCCCGCTCAGTTGCTCCTGAACTAGCAGATTCTGTAGCTCAACCCGTTCAATTGTCAGCGCTTTGCCAAACTGAAAGCGGGTATTCGTGACATCCAGATTCAACTGCGCCAAAGTATTATCCATCGCAGGAGCGACCATCAGACCATTCCCCTTCAGCCCACCAACACTGACCTCTTGCGGCAGTGCGAGCTTGATAGCTTGCAGATGGGCAGTGGCCAGGGTCAGCAGTACCTGATCATTCTGTAATGCCTTAACCTCCACCTGCGAGAGAGAGAGCACACTTTCGTCGCTGTTAATGACCAGAGGTTGTTGCTGTAGCAGCAGGGAGACCGCACCTTGCCAATCGGTACGCTCGACACTTGCCAGCATCCGTTCAGGTTGCTGATAGATCAATCCATCCGCAGTCAGCTGCCCCTTAACATCGACCTTATCCAGACCTGACTCATTAAAAGCTAATCCAGTAGCGCCCTGCCAATTGCCCGCTTTCATATTCACCGACATCGCCTCGGCAGAAAGCTCGAGCCCTGCCATATTCAACACCCCATCCAAAGCTACTGATTCAGGCTTTCCCGAGCGCAAAACCACATCAGTCTTACCTTTCCATGTAAGTGATTGCTGACCAACATTAAGGCCGGACTGTTTCCAGCTAAAATCATCTACCCGAAATTCGCCACCTTGAGTAATGGTGATTTCCTCTCCCATCATCGCCGTTAATTTCAAATCGGTGGTGAGCGTCGCTCGCAACTCAGGCACAAAGGGAGCGGTAAAGGAATGGATAGGCAGATGATCGAGTTTAATATGTAATTCAGAACGCTTTGCTTCTGTCAGCGGCTGAGCCTGTGTATCTAAACTAAAAGGAGCTCCGTTAATCGCGCCGCTTAGGGTGAGATTAGTGATCGCCTCCTCTTGCCACATATAGAATGTATCCAGATTACCCTGGTCGATAGTCAGCTGATAATCACCCTCTTTCAGCCGGGCCTGCCAGCTAAAGTCGGCAATGCTGAGACGATTCAAACCAAATAACAGAGTAGATGGTTCATCCGGTTCTGAGGGTTCTTCAGCGGTTGCCTCAGGTAGCGCAATCGGGCCTATATAGAAGCGACTGGACTCTGCAATCACCTCTTCACGCAGGTCAATGGCCCCCTCTTCAAGTACCAGGTCACTGATCAGAATGCGTTGTTCCAGCAATGATGAATAATCCAAATCCACTATCAACCGGCCCAGCTTTAGCTCGGGTTGATCTGGAGTGATGACTGATACACCCAAAAGGGTTATCCGGCCGGTAAACCAATTTATTGATAGTGAGTGAATTCGGGCGTTGCTCGCACCCTGATCGAGCAACCATTGAACCGCAAAGTCTCTACCCAGTTGAATTGCCGTATGCAGTAACAAAAAAATAGTCAGTATGGCGATGATACTGCCACGTAAAAAACCTTTTACACTCATAATCAGTCCATCTACTTATCTATCATCGTCTTATGATATTAGCAGCTTGTTTATGGAGAGAGGAAATCTGTCATTACTGCGTCTGGCTTTCTGACCACAACTAACCGGCACCGGCATTCACTAAGTCAAACAAACTAAGACCAAGTAATAGCTACCCAGCATCCTCGCATACTGTTAAAATCGCCGCCGAATCGCTTATAAAAGATGCCTTAAGGCACATAGCAGTTCGATTCAACACAGTTCTATCAACGACTTACGGGTGACACATCATGGCAAACCATGACGAAAGTTTCCGTGACAGCTCAGGTCCAGTCTGGATTCTTATCAATGCTGGTGCACTGGCATGGATATGTATGCCAGCAATCATCGGCTGGAGTAATGTTCTCCAGATGTAAGCTGCTACGGTTAAAAATAAAAAAGGCCTTCATCTGAAGGCCTTTTTTATTATCTGGGCACTGCCCTAAGTTAACGGGTTAAGGTCACAACACCCTGGGGCGTGCCCATCAATACAACATTGGCACCTCGCCGGGCAAACAATCCATTAGTAACGACACCAACGATATTATTAATCTGAGTTTCCAACGCTTCTGGTTGCTCAATCTCAAGCCCGTGCAGATCCAGAATAACGTTACCGTTATCGGTTACAACACCGTCCCGATATACCGGTATGCAATCCAGTTTAACCAGTTCCCGCGCTACCTGTGAACGCGCCATTGGAATCACTTCAACCGGCAGTGGGAAAACACCTAGCAGATCAACTTTTTTCGTTTCATCAACAATGCAAACAAACTCTTTGGCCACATCGGCCACGATTTTCTCACGGGTCAACGCAGCACCGCCCCCTTTGATCAGGTTCAGTCGGCCATCGAATTCATCAGCGCCATCAACATAGACTTCCATCTGGTCAACGGAGTTCATATCATAAACTTCGATACCGTGACTGCGAAGCCGTTCGGCTGTTGCTTCTGAACTGGCCACTGCCGCTTCAAAAAGTTGTTTGATCTTCGCCAGCTCATCAATAAAGAAGTTCGCTGTGGAACCAGTACCAACGCCAACGATCGAGTCGCGGCTCAGCTTTGGCTGGATATAGGCAACTGCAGCCTGAGCGACTGCCAGTTTCATCTCATCCTGTGTCATATCGTGGGAAACCCCGTATAAATGTCGGTAACTGGCCGAGATTATACGCGGATTGAACGATATCTTATAGACGAAAACCGCCCCAGAGATTACCATTTAGTGCATTATTCATACTGCGCTCTATTTCGGACCGCGACAACCAACTGAAAGCACCTGATGGCTCACCGATATATAAAGAAAATTCTTGATGCCCGCGTCTATGATGCCGCAATCGAAACCCCGCTGGACGAGGCAATGAATCTCAGTAACCGGCTGGGCAACCGAGTGTTGCTGAAACGGGAAGATCTGCAACCGGTGTTCTCCTTCAAGCTCCGTGGCGCCTATAACAAAATGGCCCAGCTGTCTGAAGAAGAACGCCAGCGTGGTGTGATTGCAGCATCCGCCGGCAACCACGCTCAGGGACTGGCAATGTCAGCCAAAATTCTAGGCGTCAACGCGACTATCGTGATGCCAAAAACCACCCCTGACATTAAGATTAATAATGTTCTGGCGCTGGGAGCCAAAGTAATACTGCACGGCGCTGCCTTTGACGAAGCCGCCGCCCACTCCAGGAAGTTGGTTGAAGAACAGGGCCTGACCTACGTTCACCCTTATGATGACGTCGATGTTATTGCCGGCCAGGGCACCATTGCGATGGAGCTTCTACGCCAGGAAAGTGGACATATCGATGCGGTCTTTGTACCTGTCGGTGGTGGAGGTCTGATCGCGGGAATCGCTGTTTATATTAAATATCTGCGTCCAGAAACCAAGGTCATCGGAGTTGAGTCCGAAGATTCTGCTTGCCTAAAAGCAGCCCTTGAAGCCGGCGAGCGGGTCATTCTGCCGCAAGTCGGCATCTTTGCTGACGGTGTCGCTGTCGCTCAGATCGGAGAGCACACTTTCGATCTCTGTCGCCAATATGTTGATGAAGTGATCACGGTAAATACCGATGAAATCTGCGCAGCAATCAAAGATATTTTTGAAGATACCCGATCAATCACTGAACCTGCTGGAGCATTAGCCGTAGCCGGCATGAAAAAGTATGTCACTCGGGATCAGGTTAAAGACACGACGCTGATCGCGATCGATAGCGGAGCAAACGTTAACTTTGATCGCTTACGACATATTGCAGAACGCGCAGACCTGGGTGAAAACCGCGAAGCCATTATTGCCGTTAAGATTCCGGAAAAGCCCGGTAGCTTTAAACAGTTCTGTAACGATCTGGGCAACCGCAACATCACCGAGTTTAATTACCGGTATGCCGATGATACTGATGCTCAGATCTTTGTCGGTGTTCAGCTGCGCAAAGGTGGAGACGGCCGTAAAGAGCTGATCGAAGACCTGAAACATGAGTCCTATAAGGTTATCGATCTGTCCGATAACGAGATGGCTAAACTCCATGTCCGCTATATGGTAGGCGGCCGGGCACCGGAATCGGTAACCAACGAGATACTCTATCGCTTTGAGTTTCCGGAACGCCCTGGCGCGCTGATGAACTTCCTCAAAAAGCTGGGAGGGCGCTGGAACATCTCTATGTTCCACTATCGTAATCATGGTGCGGCGTATGGTCGGGTACTAGTCGGACTACAGGTACCTGAAGAGGAACACCCACAAGTAACGGACTTCCTTGATGATATCGGTTACAACTACTGGGAAGAGACTGAGAACCCGGCTTATAAGCTGTTTCTCGGGTCATAATAACGACGATCACAATCAAAAAACCGCCTGATGGCGGTTTTTTTCGCTTAGCTTTAAGTGCTTTTCAATCGATTCTGGTCTGTTTAAGGCATCTCTGGCGAATGTTCAAACCGATCGGTGAAGAATGCTTTCAGAGTAAACAAAATGATTGAGGTGCTCCCCCAGGTCAGCCCTACCACTACCCCTAGGTCAACGATTCCTCGCCAGGGTTGCTCCAACATATGCACCAGCTGCACTAGCATCAGAATCCCCAACAACAGACAGTAACTGACAATCATCCTTTTACGCTGTATATCGAAAAAACCCATGCAAAATAGAGGTGCAAGAATAAAGCGCAGAGGGGTCACATTATCTCGAAGAAACAATAATCGAGCAGCAACTCGGGGCGAATAACCTCTCTGAAACCCTTTATAGCCTTCGGCAAACCCCATAAACACAACACTGACGGCTAAAGCCACCCAGTGATACCAGCTCAGCGAGAATAGGAAGGTATCGAACCCGATAGCCCCCAGACGCACAATCGCATTGCCAAAAACAAAGGCAATGCCGGCAAAACCCCATAAAACTGCAATACGACCCAACACAGGCAAACCATCAATAATTCCAGAGAAGCCGCCATTATAGTGGATACTTACTCAGTAAAGAATATCCGGGCCATCTCTGGCCCGGGAATTTCGTGATTTAAAAACGATAGGGAAATTTTATTCCAAGAGAGAAGTCAGGGGCATCGGGTGTGAGACCAATACCCAGAGTGGTTGACATTGATAGCTTATCACTCAAAGCATAAGTAATGCCGGTATTAAAGGTTGCCGCATTACCATCACTACCAAAGATATCGTTCCAATCACTTCCCTCCAGCCGCGTCTCACTTTTTTGACTGATTCTCTGTGAGACGGACAAACTCATACTCATCCGTTCATTCATCGCAAACGCCATTCCCAGACCATAGAAAACAGAGTCACCTAAACGAACATCCCCAGGCTGATCCCCCGAAGTAGAACTAATATCATCAAAACTCCCGTCCAGGTTATGGGTATAACCCACATTGGCAAAAAGAATGGCCGGATCCGTCGTTTTTACAAAAGACAGACTATTGCTGATACTCCATAAACCACTTCCGGTAGGCAGCTCCTTAGGATAAGTAACGGTATCAGTGCCAGTAGCGTTGGTTACGGACTTAGTGACCGTTGGTGTTCCATAGGGATGGCTGCCGGTAGGCGCTTTAATACTCAGATTCCAGACAATATCTGGCCTGCTAACTGTTTCATTAAAGAGTTTGTACGCAGACGTTAGAGTAATGTCGCCTAAATCAGCTTCATCCACAGAGGCTTCAGCACCAACACCATTTACATTACGTTGAAACGATGTATTCCTGTAAACGAAGGGTAAACTGGCACCAACCTGCCAACGATCGTTGACGTTATAGCGTCCCGTTGCATCGAAGGTATAAATATCTGCTGATATATCATCAACCGAGATATCACCTAAGAAGATAGCATCCAGCGCCAGAAAGCCTTCCAATACGAGTTCCTTACGGTCGTAATGGCTATAATTCATTCCCAGTTCTACCGTAAAGTTATTACTGAAAAGCGCATGCTCCTCTTGCATTATATTATCAACACTGGAGCTGGGCGCGGCTGATTTCACTACTTTATTCTGAGCCGTTTGCTGCTGAGGTTTAGCTTGTATAGATTGCCCGCCACTCTCCAGTGAGTAGAGCCGTTGCTCCATCTCTCTAAGCGTTTGCGCCTGTCGTTCATTAATTAGTTTTAATTGTTGAATTTCGAATTTTAACTGTTCTCCATCACTTACTGTCGCGGCTTCTTCAGCCAAGACGACCTGACATACAGCCAGACTTAACAGACTTACGGCCATCCCTGACCGGCCCCAATATGATCTGTAAACCATTTTACTTCCCCCTTTCCCTGAAAAGCGCAAAGCGATCAGACGAACCACTTTGCACATACCCATAGTTAAAAGTAGCAGGCATTCAGCCTGCTGCTCTATAAACCTCTGAGATGATTCAAAGATCGGAGGACTCCATTAGGACGAAACTCCGATAGCGATGAGCTTAGTTCAACAGTCAAACCGATACGGTTAAGCACCTGATTTAAATCACTGTTTAGCTGAGTACTCTGGAGTATATTCCCGCCGGAAAACTGCGAGCGGGTAATTTGCTGAGACACCGAACCAAACTCAGGAATATCAACCTGATAACCAACACCTTCAGCATCTACAGAGACCTGGGTATTAACACCTTCATCACTCAGATGACTGTGGGTTCCCGTATTATCTACCTCTATCAGCCCTTCAGTATCAGGAACAATGTCAGAATCGGTCACCGTCCAATCGACAGCATTGTGAACACTGTTACGATCGCCGGCGACCTGAATGCTCTGCACCACCCCGGAGATATTTTCCAGAGCGCCATTGTTCGATACATTGTCTAAAGATGACTGTTGCACCTCTTCCGACGGTACTGACAAGCCAATATTTCGACTACGGTACATCGTCATATGCGGGCGATAACGATCGCGGCCAAAATCAAAATTGACACGCATCTCCATATTAAAGTCGCGCCCCCC
>JAIBDA010000124.1 GCA_024679635.1 Amphritea sp.
TCCCCGGCGAAACCGATGCTGAATTTGAGGCGACCATGAATTTGATCGCAGAGATCGGGTTTGATAACTCCTATAGCTTTATTTACAGCCGTCGCCCGGGTACACCCGCTGCCGATCTGCTGGACGACATTTCAGATGAGACCAAGAAACAGCGTCTGAAAATTTTGCAGGATCGTATTCTTCAACAAGCATTGCAGATCAGTCGTCGCATGGTCGATTCAGTACAGCGCATCTTAGTAACCAACTATTCGAAGAAAGACCCAGGCAAGCTACAGGGCCGTACTGAAAATAATAGAGTGGTTAACTTCCGTTGTGACAATCCGGACATGATCGGCCACTTTGCCGATGTCCGTATCGCTGAGATCTACACCAACTCTCTGGTAGGTGAGCTGGTAGGCTCTGAACTGGATGGCACACTTGCGGCACAAGACGCTCAGTAAACCAATACCCTATACTTATCAGCATCTCAATCTAAGGATCAGTTTTTGAACACAGCGCAAACAATAAAGCTCACTCTGGAGCCTGATAGCCCGCAGCATCTGTCGAATCTCTGTGGCCAGCTCGATGAGCACCTGCGACTGATAGAGAAACGGCTGGGCATTGAGATCAGTAACCGGGGCAACAGTTTCCAGCTTGCGGGTAAATCCGATCTGATCCGCGCCGGCGCCAAGATGCTCGAACAACTCTATGAAGATGTACAAAAGGGAGAGCCGGTCACACCGGATCAGATCCACCTGTTATTGCAGCAATCCGGAGTTGAACAGCTATCGGGTGGCGAACCTGCCGCGCCGGTTTATCAGGCCGACATTACCATCCAGACCCGCAAAGCCCAGATCCGTCCTCGCGGACCCAATCAACAGAGCTATGTCCGCACCATCCTGACCCATGATATCAATTTCGGCATTGGCCCTGCCGGTACAGGTAAAACCTATTTGGCAGTTGCCTGCGCTTGTGAAGCACTGGAGCGGGAAGAAGTCAGCCGTATACTGCTGGTTCGTCCGGCGGTTGAAGCCGGTGAAAAACTGGGTTTCTTACCCGGTGACCTGAGCCAAAAAGTAGACCCTTACCTGCGCCCCCTCTACGACGCTCTTTATGAGATGCTCGGTATTGAGCGGGTCAGTAAACTTATCGAACGTAATGTAATCGAAGTTGCTCCGCTGGCTTATATGCGAGGTCGAACGCTGAACGGTTCTTTCGTCATCCTTGATGAAAGCCAAAACACTACCCGGGAACAGATGAAGATGTTTCTCACCCGGATAGGCTTTGGCTCCACGGCTGTGATCACCGGCGACACAACCCAGATCGACCTACCTAAAGGGGTACGTTCCGGATTGATCCATGCCAGCGAAGTACTGAAAGAAGTTAAAGGGATAGGGTTTACCCGGTTTAACTCTAAAGATGTGGTCCGACACCCTCTGGTTGGACATATTGTCGATGCCTATGAGCTTTATGAAAAGCAGCAACCTTCCCAACAGGACAAGCGATGAACTACTTTGTTGATCGTCAGTGTCAGATTGAAGACATCGACCTTCCCTCAGAATCTCAACTGACTGAATGGGTCACCGCCGCCCTGAAAGATCGCCTGGACGCGGCCGAACTCTCTATACGTATTGTTGCACCGCAAGAGAGCCAGGAACTAAATAACCAATACCGCGGTAAAGACCGTTCCACTAATGTTTTGTCCTTTCCATTTGAGATGCCTGAGGGCATTGAGCTGGATCTTCTGGGCGATTTAGTGATCTGCGCAGAGGTCGTTTCCTGCGAAGCTATTGAACAAAACAAGCCGTTATTCAACCACTGGTGTCATATGGTTGTACATGGAGTCTTGCATCTATTGGGATTCGACCATATAAATAACCTTGAAGCAGAAGAGATGGAACAGCTGGAACGGGAAATTCTCGCTACTCTGAACATTCCTGATCCCTATTTGTTAAGCGAATAAAGCTGTCAATCAGACAGACCTGTTAACCCATAAAGTTTGTGATCGAATAAACGGAGCACACAATGAGTGAAGATCGACCGGGAAATGGTCATCAGAAAACCTGGCTAGGCAAACTCGCCCAAGCCTTTTCCGATGAACCGAAAACCCGCGAAGACCTGCTGGCTGATCTTAAAGACGCCGCCGATGAGAACGTTCTGGACCAGGAAGCGTTCAGTATTATTGAAGGCGCAATGCAGGTGGCCGATCGACAGGTACGGGATGTTATGATCCCCAGATCACAAATGGTGGTGGTAGAAGCTGATCAGACACCGAAAGAGTTCCTGCCGATTATTATCTCTTCCGCCCACTCTCGCTTCCCGGTCATCGGTGAAAATCCAGATGATATTCTCGGCGTACTACTGGCCAAAGATCTTCTGCCATTGATTCTGGATGAAAACTATCTGGAAAACTTCGATATCTCGCAACATGTTCGCAAAGCCACCTTCATTCCGGAAAGCAAACGCCTTAACGTACTGCTGCAAGAGTTTCGCGCTACCCGCAATCATATGGCCATCGTTGTCGACGAATATGCAGGGGTCTCCGGTGTTATTACCATTGAAGATGTACTTGAGCAGATCGTCGGCGAAATTGAAGATGAGCATGACGCAGATGATGACGATGGTAATATTAAACCTTTCGACGATAATGGCTTTATCGTTAAAGCGCTGACACCCATCGAAGATTTTAATGAATTTTTCGATATTGGCATGCCTGACGATGAATTTGATACTATCGGTGGATTGGTGACTCAGAAATTTGGTCATCTGCCAAACAAGGATGAGACTGTAGAAATCGATGCCTTCACATTTAAAATTCTCAGCGCCGACAACCGGCGAATTCGCCTGCTGCAGGTTATTCGTTCAGAATAGGTCGATTACCCATGGCTAACCGCACTCCGTACATCTTCTGGCGAGTGTTACTCTGCCTTTCTGCTGGCGTAATCGCCCCGCTCTCGTTAGCCCCTTTTGACTATTGGTACCTGGGGGGGATTTCCGTAGCACTGCTGTTTATATCACTGCACAACTGCTCTTCCCGGATCGGAGGCTGGCTGGGCTGGTGTTACGGCCTTGGCTTTTTCGGTGCAGGCGTGTCCTGGGTGTTTGTCAGCATTCATGAACATGGCAACGCCTCCAGTCTTCTGGCCGGCGCAATGACTTTTCTATTTGTCGCTGCTCTGGCAATACTCTTTGCCTTGCAAAGCTGGATCTATACTCGTTTTTTCCGTAATGCGATCGGCTTTTGCGCACTCTGGTTATTATTTGAATGGTTACGTAGCTGGTTATTTACCGGCTTCCCCTGGCTCTATCTCGGCTATGGCCTGATTGATACTCCCATGGCGGCATTTGCTCCACTGGGTGGGATCTGGTTCCTCAGCCTCTATGTAGTGCTAGTGGGTACACTGTCAGTCACCTTCTTCAAACGACTGAATCACCCGCTACAATCAGCGGCTATCCTGATGTTGCTGGCAATACCCTGGGTCGCCATACAACAAGAAAAGGTTCCCGAAGACTGGACCTCGCCGATTGGTGAGCCGGTAGATGTGATGCTGGTGCAGGCGAATATTCCTCAGCAAGAGAAATGGATACGCAGCAACCTGAACAATATTCTGCAAACCTATGCCGATCTGAGCCAGGGCAGCGACAAAGTCGACCTACTGATCTGGCCTGAAACCGCTATTCCTACTTTTTACAACCCGGCATCAGCGATGCTCAGCCCGTTGATAGAACAGCTAGAACAAAGCAATACTGCCATGATCAGCGGCATTCCGACTATGTATCTCGACCCCGAACATCCTAAGGGAAGGCGCTATACTAATAGCCTGACCTTGTTTACCGGTGGCGGTGGTAGCTACGATAAGCAACGACTGGTACCTTTCGGTGAATATGTTCCACTGGAGCGTCAGTTACGCGGAATTATCGA
>JAIBDA010000160.1 GCA_024679635.1 Amphritea sp.
ATATCAGTGAAAATGTAGAACGTATTCTGGGGTATTCTGTGGATGAGTGGTTACAACCGCATTTCTGGCCTAAGTATATTCACCCTGAAGATCGCCAGTGGGCAGTGAATCTTTGTCAGCATGAAACCTGCAAACTAAATGATCACGAGTTTGAGTATCGTTATATTACTGCCGAAGGAGCGATAGTCTGGATCCGGGATATGGTCAGTGTCGTAACTGAAGAGGGTAAACCCCGATGGTTGCGTGGGTTAATGCTGGATATTACGGACCAGAAAATGGCAGAGATGCTGGTTCAGCAGAGTGAGTCTCGTTTTCGTGAGTTGATCGAGAGTCTGCCGGCTATCGCGGTACAGGGCTACGATAAGGATAGACGGGTTATTTATTGGAATGATGCCAGTGAAGCGCTTTATGGCTTTAGTCGTGAAGATGCCCGGGGAAAGCTTCTTGAAGATCTGATTATTCCTGATTTTATGCGTCATGATGTGATAGAGGCGCATCGGCGATGGGTAGAAGAGCATCGGCCGATTCCTCCTGCAGAATTAGAGTTACTGCATAAAGATGGTAGCCTGGTACCTGTGTTTAGTAGCCATGTAATGCTGAAATCAGAAAATGATTCAGAAGAGATGTACTGTATCGATGTCAGCTTGTTAGAGCAGAAGCAAGCTCACGCTGAACTCACGCGTATAGCGCATTATGACGAATTAACCGAACTGCCCAATAGAAGGACATTTACTGACCGTTTACGACAGATGATGAAGCGAGCAGACAGGGAAGGTCGGCAGGTTGCGGTTATGATGCTGGACCTGGATCGCTTTAAAGAAGTTAACGACACTTTGGGTCATGATCATGGCGACTTGCTACTCCAGGAAGCCGCGTTGAGATTAAAGTCTTGTGTTCGATCGACAGATACAGTGGCAAGACTGGGCGGTGACGAGTTTCTGATTATTCTTGATGAGATTGGTAATGTCTCAGTTGTGGACAGGATCGCTTTGAACATGCTTCAAAAAATGAGTGAGCCCTTTTTCCTTAATGACCATCGATCATTTGTGTCAGCGAGTATAGGTATCACACTTTATCCCAGTGATGCGATGACATTGGAAGCGTTGCTCAAAAATGCTGATCAGGCGATGTATGCTGCAAAAGATAAGGGGCGTAACAGGTACCATTATTTTACTCTTGAGATGGAAGCTGCGGCGCAACGTCGCAGGCATATGCTCAATGAGTTGCGGGAATCAATACACCAACAGCAGTTGGAAGTTTACTATCAGCCGGTGATCGACCTAAAAGACAATTCGTTGGTAAAAGCGGAAGCGTTGTTGCGCTGGAATCATCCGAAAGGCCAAATCCCGCCGATGGAATTTATTCCTCTGGCAGAAGAAACAGGTTTAATTGTTGACATAGGTAACTGGGTCTTTGCTGAAGTTTATCGACAGGCTACAGTATGGAAATCTCGCTATGCGACAGACCTACAAATCTGTATTAACACGTCCCCAGCACAGTATAAGGATGAGCAGGGGTGTCTGCCTGGCTGGTTTGGTAACCTTCTGGGAGCTGAGGCAACTCCGATTAACTTGTGTGTTGAGATTACCGAAACCCTGCTGATGGAAGCGGGAGACGAGGTGACAAAGAGGCTTATACAGTTTCGGGATCAGGGTATAGAGGTTGCGCTTGATGATTTTGGTACCGGTTATTCATCATTGGCTTATTTGAAGCAGTTTGATATTGATTACCTGAAAATTGATAAAAGTTTTGTTAGTAATTTACAACCGGATTCTAATGACCTGGTGCTTTGCGAAGCGATTATTGTGATGGCTCATACGTTGGGCATTAAGGTGATTGCCGAAGGTGTGGAAACTGAAGATCAGAAGCAACTGTTGATGGAGATTGGCTGTGACTTTGGTCAGGGCTATCTGTTTAGCCGCCCTATACCGGCACAGGCGTTCGAAGAGCGTTGGCTTGAATTTTCAACGAGTGATTCTTCAGTGTAAGTTGTTCATTTTTCTCTTAGCTTTTCAAAGTCGGCTATGAGGCTATAGCCCGTTTAAACCTCTCTCCTGCTTTAATGCGCCATACTGGCGTTTTATTTTTTTATTACCATACTTAATTCTGAATCTGCATACCTGCGGCGATAGATTTGTTGATCTATTTTAGCGGGAATATTCTCGTCATTTTGTTGGGCGATACCACTGACTACATCTGCTCATGAATTTTCCAGATTGATAATTATCAAGGGGCACAGGGAATGACCTTGTTATTATCTTAGTGCGACAAATTGTCGCACCCGTAATCTGCCGTAGGAGTCCGTAGTGAGATTAATGATGACAGGGATCGCGCGAATCTTGGTTGC
>JAIBDA010000128.1 GCA_024679635.1 Amphritea sp.
GTTTTGATTGAGAGCCGAACAGCTGAGTTGCGTAAACTGTCTCAGGCGGTGGCGCAAAGCCCGGTGTCGGTGATTATTTCTGACCTTGAAGGAAAAATAGAGTACGTCAACGAGGCTTTTCTGGCGCAAACGAATTATCAATTTGAAGAGGTGTTAGGGCAAACGCCTTCGTTTATAGGTATCGAGAAAACACGGGAGCCCGTGAACCGTGAAATAATGGCTGCGATAGCTGAAGGTCAGGATTGGTCCGGTGAGTTACTAGACCGGAAAAAGGATGGGACGGAATTTTGGGTTCAGGCGCACATTTCCCCGGTAAAGAACCCTAAGGGAGAGATTACTCATTATCTGGCAATAGAGGAAGATATCTCACTACGGAAGGCTCAGGAGCAGCGCATCCTGCATCAGGCGCAGTACGATGCCTTGACCGACTTGCCAAACCGGATGTTGGCGGTGGATCGCTTGAATCAGTCCATGAAAGTGGCCCGGCGTGAGGCACATAAAGTCGCCGTTATTTTTGTCGATCTGGATGATTTCAAGAAGGTAAACGATACTCTGGGCCATGATGCGGGCGATCAGCTACTGGTGCAAGCCGCCCGGCGGATGGAGAGTGTTGTACGGGATGGAGATACCGTTGCCCGGCAAGGCGGTGATGAATATCTTGTTGTGTTGGGCGGGATCCATACCGCCAATGATTCAGAGTTGGTTGCTCAAAATATTATTTCTTCATTTATGGAGCCTTTCTCTGTAGATAATGTAGATCTTATGGTGACTCCCAGTATAGGCCTGTCAATTTTTCCTGACGATGGGGAGGAAGCTGTCATATTGATGCGTAATGCTGATGCGGCTATGTACCGGGCGAAGGACGAAGGGGGAAGTAACTATCAATTCTTCACCCGGGCGATGAATGAACAGGTGCGCTATCGCTTAGAGGTAGAGCGTCACTTGTGTCAGGCGCTGGAGCAGAGTGAGCTGGAGATCTGCTATCAACCGATAGTGGATACTCTCAGCCGAGAGGTGACCGGCGTTGAGGCTTTACTGCGTTGGCATAATGAGGCGCTGGGTCCTATCGGTCCTGACGTGTTCATTCCTATAGCGGAGCAGACCGGTATTATAGTCAGGATAGGTGATTGGGTGTTAACTACCGCTGCTGCTCAGATAGCCGATATAAACCAGCGTCTTGATTTGTCATTGAAATTAGCGGTCAATGTCTCTCCTCGTCAGTTTCGCCACAACAGTATTGTTGAATCAGTAAGCAAAGTGTTGTCATTTGGTATAGCACCCGCGATGTTGGAGATTGAAATAACCGAGGGGCTGCTGGTTGATAATCACCCGGAGACCCTGGCTTTGCTGGACCAGCTTAAAGGTATGGGAGTCGCCTTGTCGATGGATGACTTTGGCACTGGCTACTCATCGCTGAGTTATCTTAAAAACTTACCTTTTGATAGCCTCAAAATTGATAAAAGCTTTGTCACTGATATTGAATCGGATGCAGAAGATCTGGCTCTGGTAAGAGCTGCTATTACGATGGCCAGTGGCTTAGGATTGGAGGTGATTGGTGAGGGGGTCGAAACCGAGGCTCAGTATCAAATTCTCGCAGATGTTGGTTGCCACTTTGTGCAGGGTTACCTGTTTAGTAAGCCGTTAGACCTGGACGCGCTCGAAGCTTATCTTCGTTAGTAATCGTGTGCCCGATATGGTCTTTACACCTATATTTGACTATCCCAAAATCCCACTGACAGGGGCTTTTTTTGTTATATTAAAACTTATGAGTAAAGAAGAAGATATTCAGTGGATGGAGCAAGCATTATTGCTGGCACAACAAGCTGCAGATGTTAATGAAGTACCTGTGGGGGCTGTTGTGGTGCTCGATGGTCAGGTCATAGGTGAAGGTTGGAATCGTCCGATCTCAGGCCATGACCCTACCGCCCATGCCGAGATTATGGCGTTGCGTGATGCAGCTATTCGATTGCGTAACTATCGTCTTAGTGGCGCCACGCTTTATGTCACCATAGAGCCTTGTGCTATGTGTGCAGGGGCTATCGTACATGCCCGAATTGGTCGGGTGGTGTTCGGTGCGTCTGAACCAAAGGCAGGGGCTGTAATTAGCAATGTGCAGTTGTTTGATCAGTGCTGGCTGAATCACTGGCCGGAATATGAAGCGGGCGTGCTGGCTGAAGAGTGCAGTGAGGTGATGAGTGCTTTTTTTCGTCGTCGCCGTGCTGAAATTAAAGCCACAAAAAAAGCCGGAAAACATTCAGCTGAGTCATTAAAAACAAACCGTTAATTGATCGTATATCAGCTTAATTTGCTAAAGGGCCGAGTTAGCGGTTTGATTGGCATCCTTACGCGCCAGAAGCGTCCCATCGCCTTCAGTACGTAATTTAATCCAGCGGATCAGGTCGATCCACATTCGGTCAATATCTTTAGGCTTAGGCATTATTCCCGCGTGTTTGAGTTCAATGGTCATCACCGGAATCTGTTTGACAAACCAGCCATAGTTACCCAGTGACCCAGGGTAAGTGCCTAGTTGCTTTAGGTGCAAAGGTCCGAGTTTTCTGGGCGGAGTTATGGTGCCATCATAATCGAGAATGCCGTGAGGAGCGTGAACAGAGACGATGATGTCGGGATTCAGCTCTTCTATCAGTTGATGGATCGCCTGGGTTTCCGGTTCGCTTAAGGGGCTTGTTCCAGGGTAGTAACGCGCCCTTTTTCTTGCATAAGTCTGCCAGTGTTTAAGCGGATCGATGGATGTTTCAGCGGGTCTGAAGTTGCGGTTAAGGTCTACTTTATGGGCATTAACCCGGGTGGATCTTTTTTGTAACAAGCCGTCAGGGTTTGCCAGCGGCATAAAGTGCCAGTCAAAATTTCCGCTATGGTTTTTCTGGAGTGCTTCCAGCCATTTAAATGAGACGCTGACACTGGAGTATTCATCGCCGTGAATGCCGCCGAGATACAGAATACGGGGGGGGGTCTTGAGCTCAGGGTTTGCGGGAAAGTGCTTTTCCAGCAAGGGTAAGTTCCGGTTGGAATAAAATCGGGGGACGGAGAAGTTAGCTGCGAGGCAGTCTTGGATTGAAACGCTGCCTAGTTTTTTGCCGATCTTGTTACAGATAGCCTCAACATCTTTGTGTAAGCGAGCAGGCTTTTTGTGCTCGGTCTCTGATGCATAATAGCTGAGAGGGTCTTCAGGTTCGGCCTGACATGTCGCCGTTATGCACAGGCATAGCCCGACAATGAAAGTATGTAGAAATCTTAGACGCATCAGGGAGAGTTTACTCAGCTGAATAATTTAGATTTGCATTGTAAAGTGCTTTTACTGATATGTGGAGATGTGAAGCACTAATTAGTATTTTCAGAGGGTTAATTATCTCTCATGTTTTTACGAGTTATACCTCAGTAATGCTATCTGCTCTTTTTAAAGGGTGGAAGGCACCGTTTCGACAACATCCTTAATTGCGCCGTCAGTACTGCCGCCCGACATGAAAATTTCACCCTCGTTCTCGGCAGGTCTCAGTGGGGGTTTTGCCGCTTCAATACGGGCTTTTTGGAGTTCCCAGTCGAGAAGATCAAAGTAGTTGCGAATATTCTTAACA
>JAIBDA010000108.1 GCA_024679635.1 Amphritea sp.
CCGAGTGAGATTTAGTCCATTCTGCTTTTGCATTGGTAGCGAAAGAGCGAGTACTGAAAGGGTGTTGTACAGGGGAATAACGCAGGCCAGCAAAAGAGAGGCTTGAGCAAGCCCGCTGTCGCCAAACATATTAAAACTAACGGCCAATCCGATAATTCCATAGTTGCCGCGAAAGGCTCCCTGAATGAAAACGCCGAGATCTTCCGGTTTATGGATAAAGCGTTTACTGATCTGCCAGAGCAGCGAGAAACTGAGCAAAGTGCTGATTACAAAGTAAGTCAGTAAAGTGGGGTTAAATACAGCCTGGAAATCCATTCTGGAGATGCTCATGAAGACCAGAGCAGGCAATGTAATTGTGAAAACCAGCTTGGAGGCTGTGGCGACGAAATTCTGATCGATAACCTGTAGTCGCATTAACAGGTAGCCAAGCAGAGAGATAAAAAAGATAGGTGCAACTATATTGCTGGTAAACAGCAATGTGTCGAGATAAAGGCTCACAGC
This sequence comes from Amphritea sp., assembly GCA_024679635.1. Next base: position 502 of record JAIBDA010000108.1, read on the forward strand.
GGATGTTCCGATGGATAACTGATGTTGGCGTTAGTGTATCACTTTTGCTTTATATGTTATCTCACCAGGCTGAGTCATCAGCTATGTAACTTGGGGTAATCCAGCCGTTCCAGTGTACCGCAGGATTCGGAGATCTCCTCCCAGCTAGTGATGCTCAGGGCAAGCTGAATTACGCCGCTGGTGGGGAACTTTGGAATAAGTTCCTGTGTCAGATAATAGCTGGCCATTTCAAGCGTTGGACTGTGTCCAACCACTAACAGGCTACGATAATGATCTGACTGGCCCTGTAACAGATTAATCAGGGTTTCAGACCGGGCATGATAGAGCTCGGGTATCTCAATAATCTTGTCGGCTGGGTAGTCCTGCTCCAGAGCTATGTGCTCGGCTGTAGTGATCGCTCTGCGAGCACCGCTACTGAGTATGAGGTCTGGCTGAATATTCATATCGGTCAGCCGGGCAGCCATTAGCGGCAGGTCTTTTTTCCCCCGTTTGTTCAGGGGGCGATCAAAGTCAGACAGCTCAGGGTTATTCCAGCTGGATTTGGCATGCCGTACCAGTGTCAGCATTTTCATAGAATATCCCTTGGCTTCATAGGTGAAAACTCAAGTATTAACCATCGACGGCGTAAAAGCTATGGTTCAGCTAGCGATACAACCTTCCAGGCTATCTCTTTGTTCATTCAGGCTATGAATTAGTTGTGCCCATACTTTACGCATATGTCCGGCGGGATGACTGCCGCTATGTAGTAGGTTCATCGGGCCCTCTTTAAAAAGTCTTGGATCCATGGGAGTCAGGTCGTCGTCGATCAATGGTTTGAAATCCATCTGATCGAGAATGTCTTTTTGCAGATCTATGCCCGGGGCCACTTCTGTCAGCTTGAGCCCTTTACCGGTGAGGATAAAGACAGCGCGTTCAGTGATAAAGGTGACCTTCTGGCCTTGTTCTATCGCGTATTCACCGTTGAATGTAATCTGCTGTACTTGCTTAAGAAACTTCTTAACGGGTCCGTTTCTGACTATGTTTAATTCGCCGTTGTTTATCTCAACCTGTTGAGGTCCGGAGGTAAAGGTGCCGAGAAAATACAGCTCCTGAGTGTTCTGGGTGATATTGATAAAGCCACCGGCTCCCGCAAGTTTGCTGCCGAAACGGCTGACGTTAACATGGCCTTCGGGGCAGGTTTCTGCCAACCCGAGGAAGGCTTGGTCCAGTCCGCCTCCATCGTAAAAATCAAACTGAGCAGGTTGATCTATGATGGCGGCGGCGTTACTGACGGCGCCAAAACTCAGGCCGCTGGCAGGTTGCCCGCCAATACCTCCGGGCTCGACTGTCAGGGTAAAGTCATTAAGTATCTTTTCCTCGGCGGCCACAGCAGAAACCATTTCAGGCATGCCGATACCCAGGTTAACCACTGACCCTTTTCGTAGTTCCATCAAAGCTCGGCGGCCAATGATTTTACGGGCTGAAAGGGCTTCTGGTTGCTGTTCTAATGGGGCTATAACGTCGCCACAATAGGCGGGGTTGAACTGTTCGGCAAAGGTTTGAGGGTGATCTTGTGGTTCGGCAATGACAACGTGGTCTACTAAAATTCCGGGGATTTTTACCCGGTCAGGCGTCAGTTGGTGTTTGTCGGTGGTGCGTTCTACCTGAACAATGACTTTTCCACCGCTGTTGTGGGTGGCCTGGGCTATCGCTAACACATCAAGGGGGAGTGCCTCCCGTTCCATAGATATATTTCCATCTGCGTCGGCTGTAGTGCCACGCAGCAAAGCTATATCGATCGGAAAGGCTTTGTAAAATAGATATTCATCGCCTTGCAGTGTTAGTAGTTCAACCTGATCGGTGAACGTTCGGCTGTTTATTTTTCCCCCTTCCTGACGAGGGTCGACAAAGGTATGCAGGCCGACTTTGGTCAGGGTGCCAGGCTTACCTGCGGCGATATCCCTGAATAGATGGCAGATGACGCCCTGAGGTAAGTTGTAGGCTTCTATCAGGTTGTCGGTGGCCAGCTTCCCGAGTCCCGGTGCTAATCCCCAGTGTCCCCCAATTACTTTTCGTACCATACCCTTATGGGCGAAATGGTTCAGACCGCGAGTCTTAGAATCGCCCTGGCCTGCAGCGTAAATCAAGGCGAGTTGTTTGGGCTGTTGGCTGGATAAAAAACGTTGTTCGATCGCCTTAGCTACCGCTTCGGCAAAGCCGATACCGATAAAACCGCCGGTAGCGATAGTGGCGTTATCGGGGATAAGTTGTGCGACCTGCTCTGCATTCAGTAGCTTAGACATAGGAAGGGTCCTGTGATTTTTATTTTTTTAATATGACTAATGAATAGCAATTGCTGAGCCAGTACTGATAAGTGAAATAAAATCAATGGCTTATATGGTTGGTGAAAAGAGCAGAGATATTTTGATGTATAAAAATCTAGGCATAGTGTCTATATTTGTCCAGCGTGGTTTACATGTTTAGACGTTTAATCCGGTTGTACAAGGTTGCCCGTGAAATACCCAGTAGTCTGGCTGCTTTAGTTTTGTTGTGCTGACACTGCGTAAGTGCCTGCTGAAGGGATTCTGCCTCAGCATGATGCTTGATCTGAGAAAAATCTGAGAAGTTATAATCGGGGGTGTCGGTTATCAGATCGTCGGCGCCCAGGTCCTCTGCTGAAATTAGCTCTTCTTCAGCCATAACACAGGCTCGCTCGAGTCGGTTATGAAGTTCGCGCACATTACCGGGCCAGTGATAGTGTTGCAGCCAGGACAGAGCGCCCTGGCTAAGGTTAAGTGCGGGCAGACCTGAGTCATAGGCAATTTTTTTCATTAGGTAGCTACTGAGAGCGGGTATGTCCGTTGCTCTTTCTCGCAGGGCTGGAAGTTGAAGAGGTAGTACGTTCAGTCGGTAGTATAGATCAGCTCTAAATAGCCCTTTATCAACCAGCTGTTTAAGGTCTTGGGATGTCGCTGCGATAATCCGGACATCAACTTTCTCCAATCGATTTGAGCCAAGTGCTTCGACTTCCCGCTCCTGGATAACCCGTAATAGTTTTGCCTGAATAGCAGCTGAGATATCAGCGATCTCATCGAGGAACAAGGTGCCACCTGTCGCTAGCTGAATTTTCCCCAGGCGGCCGTTTTTACTCGCGCCGGTATAAGCGCCTGCGGCTGTTCCAAATAGCTCGGCTTCCACCAAAGGTTCAGGTAGTGCAGCCATATTGATGCCGACAAAAGGAGCGTTGCTACGGGGTGACGCATTATGGATGCCCTGGGCAAGCAATTCTTTGCCTGTACCGGTCTCGCCCAGCAATAGAATAGTGGTATCGAGCTGTGCGGATCTCAGTGCCTGGCGCTTAATTTTAAGCAGCGCAGGAGAGTTACCAATAAGGTCGTCCAGTTCATATTTACTGGTTCGCAGCAAGTTCTCTGATACCAGCTGCTTTTTCAGGCGGGCAAACTTATCAAACAGTGGTTGGAGGTTTTCCAGATCGTCATAGAAAACAAAGCCGATAGCGCCGAATACTGAGCCGTCGGGGTTTTTAAGAGGTAAGCGGGTAACCGCGCACCAACGATTATTGATCTGCATAAGGTCGAGAAAGCTGGGTTGGCCTGTCTTGAGGATTCTGGGAAGTTGGGTGGTTGGCAGAATATCATTTACAAGCTGACCTATGAATTCGGTATTGTCAGGCAGTTCCATCAACTCTCGGTATTGTTGGCTTAGCCAGACAATCCGACATTCTTGATCAATGGCTATAGCCCCCTGGCAAAGGCTGGAGAGCAGAGTAAGGAGGTTTTCATCGCTGGTATTAATGAGAGTTTCTAGCTGGCTCATTTGGATTCTGCGCTGGGGATAGATACAGCCCAGTGTGCCAGATTTTACTTCAGGATGGCAGTGCTCAGGGCAAGCGGTATTATTGCCCGCACAAACGTATGGAAAACAGCCTAAATGTTAGGCGACGCGTTGCTGATTATCTTCTATATCAAGGAGTTCCCAGCGG
>JAIBDA010000146.1 GCA_024679635.1 Amphritea sp.
AATCCAACCGTGAAATTGCCGAAGAGCTGGGTATCAGTCCAAAAACCGTTGAGGTCCACCGCTCCAGAGTGATGAGTAAGATGCACGCCGAAAGCCTGCCAGACCTGGTCAATCAAGCTGCTCAGCTGGAAAGCTGAGCGGTTGTGAACCTACGAAAATAAGTATCGACAGCTTCCCCTAAATTCAATTTACATGTTTCAGTCGATCAATACTCAAGACGACACCTGCCCTGGTGCAATCCCCATAACCCGTTTAAACGCACGAGAAAAAGCCGCTTCTGAGTTATATCCCAGCTCTTCTGCCAGTACTATCAATGGCACACTGCTCTGTTGGAGACGCTGATAGGCCAGGTTCATACGCCACTCGGTCAGGTAATATTTTGCGCTGTTACCCACCAGTTGTGTAAACCGTGCTGAAAATCCCGAGCGTGACAGCCCACACTCTTTAGCCAGCGAATCAACCGTCCAGTTTCTTTCAGGCTGGTGATGAATAGCCCGCAACGCTATACCGATATGCTTATCACGCAAAGCGCCAATCCAACCCCGCTGTGCCTCATGGGATTGTTCCAACCAGTGACGAATCAGCAGAATAATCAAAATATCTGCCAGATTGGTAATGATGGTTTCACCGCCGGATTTTAACTGCCGTGCTTCGGTCGCGATGAATTCCAGGGTAGTGTTTAACCAGCGCTGACGGCTCTGATCCAACTGATCGAGTAGTAATAAGCCGGGCAATTGTTGAATCAACTTCTGGCCGGTGACCTGATCGAAATCCATCACGCCGCAGGTCAGCTCAGTTATGCTGCCATCACCTTGAATTTTCAGGGTTTCATAACGCTCACTGATCTGCTGCACACCCGCATCAAAAAAAGGGACGCCAGGAAGCTCCGGATTACTGCTGATGATATGCCCCTGCCCCTGAGTTACCAGCGCAAGCGATCCCTGCTGCAATAATACCGGTTCCGCGCCCTCCACTTGTAACCAACATTGCCCGACGGTGATGATATGAAACATCATCTTGTCGGCAAGTTTTGGCATCTCTAACGACCAGTTGCCACTCAGTTCAGAGCGGCAATAAAGGCTGCCATTAAGGCGTAACTGGTGCAGCGTTTCCCCCAGTGGATCATTTGCCTCAGGAAATAACATTGCCGGGGTATTCATATCGACCTCCTCTGGGCTGTCTGGGTTTTACGATCATTTATGGACGAATAATCAAGATTTATAGCAAAAATGGCATTAAATATCCATCACGTTTACTCAATACTATCCCTGTAGATCAAAACCCAGCTTTAAGCCCAAACATTTAAGAGGAATATTTCAATGAAATCACAAACCACCCTGATTATCGGCAAAGATGGCAAAACCGGACGAAGAGTGAACAATCTGCTGCAAAACGCAGGCTATCCGACCCGGGCGGTATCGCGTTCAACGCTACCTGAATTTAACTGGCAATCTCCCGAAGGCTGGCCTGAAGCGATGCGGGGTTGCCAGTCAGCCTATGTCTGCTTCCAGCCTGATCTCGCAATTCCTCCGGCACTCAGTGCCATTGAAAACTTTATTCGCCTGGCCAAAGAAGCAGGCATCCGCCATATCGTGCTGTTGTCCGGTCGTGGTGAAGCTGGCGCGCAGCAGGCTGAGCAACAACTGATCAACAGCGGGCTGACCTGGAATGTGGTACGTGCCAGTTGGTTTGCGCAAAATTTCAGCGAAGGCTTTTTAATCGAAAGTATCTTAAGTGGCCAGGTGGCTCTACCCCGTGGTGATATTCCGGAACCTTTCGTCGATACAGATGACATTGCAGAAGTAGCCTTTGCCTGCCTGACGACATCGCGATTGCAGAATCAGCTATTCGAGATAACGGGCCCTGAGCTGATAACATTCAGCGATTGTGTTGAGATCATATCCAGTACACTTCAAAGGCCCATCAGTTTCATCCCCATTTCCACTGAACAGTTTCTTCAAGTACTCAAACAACAGGGTATGTCAAAAGACGAACTTTGGTTGATGAATGAGCTGTTCAGCGAGGTAATGGATGGCCGCAACAGCCATATAACGCATGGCGTTGAACAGGTGCTGGGGCGAATGCCTCGTTCATTCCGTGAATACGTATCAAAGACAGCCTCGACCGGTGCCTGGGCCCTGGCTGAGGCTGAGGCTGAGTATCAGCTGTAATAAATTAAAAGTCTAAGCGCTAAGGTCTAGAACGCAAGGCTTAAGTATGAAGGTGAAACTATGCTGATATCAGCGCCTATAATCGAGATTGCTCTGGGGGTAGCTGGCATCAGCACCGGACTGATGGCTGGCATCTACTTCGCGTTTTCCATGTTTGTAATAGCCGCCTTAAAAGCACAGCCCAGTCACATTGGGGTAGCCAGCATGAACAGCATCAACCGGGTGATACTGAAATCCGCATTCATGCCGCTTTTCTTTGGTTCAAGCGGGTTAGCATTACTACTGATGCTGTGTATCGACTCCCCATGGACGACCGGTGCAGGAGCCATTTACCTCATAGGAATGTTAACCTGCACGCTGGTCTTTAACGTCCCTCTGAATAATCGCCTGCGGGATGTGACCACAGACAATGAAGCGCAGGTTTGGCAGCATTACCTTAGCCACTGGACCCGCTGGAACCATATTCGCACTCTTAGTTCACTGATTGCCTGTCTACTGTACCTGCTTGCGCTGACTCAACATCTCAGATAGCCAGTGACTCAATAAACGCCTGCATCGCCTTTAAGGTTGCTGCCGGGGCCTGTAGGTGCGGTACATGGCCGCAATCCGGAATAAACAAAGCCTCAGCCTGTTCGCCTATACCACTGACGATATCGTCAACCTGTGCAACTTCACCATACTGATCTTCTGCCCCCTGAATAATCAGGGCCGGGCAGCGGATATCTTTCAGATAGCCGGTCAGATTCAGAGGCTGAAACCGGTCGCGCAGCCAGGTTTCACTCCAGGCCCGAAATATCAGATCGGTACGTTCGCCGTGATAACGCGCCAACCGCTCAGGCAGTTCAGTGGTTTTATA
>JAIBDA010000148.1 GCA_024679635.1 Amphritea sp.
ATCCATATTCTGCGTTTTACTATGGGGGATATCTTTGCTCTCAAGTTCTTTCTGCATGGCCCAGGCCTCAATCGCATTGACCTTGTAATGGCTGAGATCTGCCAGTTTAGTGAGTTTACTGTCATCGGTATCAGCAGCCATCAGTGCGACCTGATTGGCTTCACTCACTTTATCGCTGAAGAGAATATAAGCTTCCCGTGCAGGCCGTCTTGCGCAACTGGTATATCCGGCGATATAACCATGTTCAAGGTTTTTATTGATCCGCTCCCAGGGGGCGGTACTGAATTTCACCTCAATACCTACCTTGGTAAAAGCTGCCTTGACCACCTCAATGTCGATTCCGCTGAGATTACTTTGTTCATCTACAATGGTGTACGGCGGGTAGTCTATGGCGAATAGCTCAATCGGTTTTTCATCGGCAACGGCAGGCCCAATGGCAGCTATAAACAGAATTACAACTAATCGTTTTAGAATAGATGAAAACACCGCGAGTCCCTCTGAAGCATTATTGTTGAGAGTGATCTAGACGGACAGCATAAAGTGTCCCGTTATGAAGACATTGTTTTAAAAATAGTCAACTAAAGCAATAGCTAGCTGGTTGTTTAGTGACCATTCTGAGAATAATTAACTAATTGCCGATAAGCGTGCAACAGAGATCTGGCTGAATCGTTGGCAGGGCTAGAGTTTCAGCGTTATTTGGCGGTAAAATCCTGCCAGCCTTCCAGAATCTCAATGAAATCATCTAAGCCGCAGCTTGCTGTAGATTCCTGATCGTAAAACTCAAGGTTATCTTGCGGGGCCTCTTCATCAAAAGCGGAGTCCAGAGCATGGGCACGTACCACCGCTTCATCCCTGTTTAACCGAAGATTGTACTCTGCACCTTCCATCAAATAGTCCACTCGCTGTCGTTGTTGGAGTTCAGCAATCACCGAGAGTAGTTCGGTAATAACGGTTTGACGACTGCGTAATTCATAGCTCACCCAGTAGCCCAGCGCTTCATGGCCCATGGAAAATTCAGCCCGAAAAGCGCCGTAGATATCATGGGTGAAGTCATAGTCCATAGTAGCGCTCCGAAAGTGTGGCATTTTAAATTAAAGGGTCGCGGAGCATAGCATAGGCGTGGTTAATAGAGCAGTGATAAGACGACACCGACATATTCAAAAAGACAAAAGACAGATCTCTCTTTTATAACGGTTAAAAGTTGAGATAAGCCTGATACCCAACTACATTGAGACCATACTTATTTACCCGAGTTCGTCACCGGATTGCACTGGCAGTCATGTTGTAGGTCAGGAGGACCCGAAGCATTAGCGTGCTTTGTATATCTATAGTGCCAGGGACTGACAATGAAAATGTATTGTGACAGCAACCGCTCGTTGTATCTCGCTCGAAAGAGCGCTGCCCCCATCGCTTACTAATGGTCTTTACCCAAATGACTTAGTTTTCTATGACTGAGGTTTCTACGTCTTCAACTTATCAACAGGCAGATCATATTAAAGCGCGTTAACTTAAATCGAATTAAGGAAGATTACAGCATGCAGACTGATATGCATTATTACGGAACATACGCGATGGCCCGGGCGGCGGGTTTATCAGAAGACGATTGTTATCTGATAGCCTATTCGGCTCAATTTGTTGATGACAATGCAGCAGGGGAGTTTATTGAGTTCGATGACGGCGCGCGTATCGATACCGAAGCCACCGCTCATCACCCTGTGGATATAAAAAATGTAGGCCAGTTCGACCCCGAAGATCAGCGTAAGGTATGGGTGCCGTTTCACTTTTTGCCGGGTAATGAAGGGGCTGAATACAGCGAACGACTACGCTGTGTAAAAGATAGCCAGCCTGCACAGGAGATGATTCAGAACCATGCTGACCATGTGGATAAAGCCTTTGGTTTATATCTGGTGGGTATTGCGGCACATGTGTACGCCGATACTTTCTCCCATTATGGCTTTTCCGGTATCAGTTCAGAGGGAAATAAAGTGCATCAGGACAGTATTGAGCTGAAAGATATCGATGCGCCAATTAGAGAATATATCGAAGGCAAAGCGGCAACCTTTTTTGAGAACGAAGTAGCCCGTACTCAAGAGAGCTATTTTAGAAAACTCTATAACGCGATCCGTCGAAAACTCGATATGGCACAGGCAAATGTAGCTGAATTAGGTGGGGCGCTGGGGCATGGCCCGGTTGCCACCTATCCTGACCGGCCTTTTCTGACCTGGCAGTTCAACTATGAACAGAGCAATCAGTTCTCAGGGGTACGCAATAACCCGGCCACCTTTCTCGATGGTTGTGAAAAGCTGCATCAGATATTTATCTATGTGAAGGCCAGGGTTGAGCGGGATACCGGCAGAGGAGGGCGTAGCAAGTCGTTTGAAAATATTCACTCCAGTGTTGAGAGTATTCTTAAAACTGAGGCTAATAAGCAGGGCCGGATTGATGCCTGGCAAAAAGCTGCCAGCGCCGGTGTGTTTGGTATCAAAGCCTCCATTCCTGAATACCACCACATGCATTGGAAGGGTCAGTGGGATGACTTGAAAGCACATCACACCCGCAGCGATGAAGCGATTCATACCGACATATTTAAGTTCTACTGTGCCGCGGCCTATCACCGGAACTATGTGATCAGAGACCTGCTGCCCAAGTATGGGCTGATTATAGATTAAGGGCTTAGCATACTCGCAAAAAACGCGAGAGTAGCTCGAACTGCCGCATAAAGCGCGAAAGTGGCTAGAACGGAAGCTTCGTTTCCTGCTAGTGGTTAGATGCGACTGCGTCGCTTGTCAGGAAAAGCCGTTGCTCGAACGTCGCTGCGCGACTGGCTCGTTGTTCGTGGCTCGAAAAAGCAAAAGAAAAATCAAAAGCCTGCGCAGGTTATTCAGGAATCGATTGGTTGTGTAGGAGGTACGCCTTCGTGCCGATGGGGGAATATGTGTCGTAGCTAAACATCGCTGCGCG
>JAIBDA010000037.1 GCA_024679635.1 Amphritea sp.
AATGGCATGAGCATTCAATACTATGTCAGCGGGCATCATTATATGCGCTACTCGGTCTGTAAAAGCGTCTCATGCAGTGTAGCAAAACCCGTAGGGGAAACTACAGATTACAGAGATAAACCAGGCCAGAGCAAAAATCTATACGATTTTCCCGCCGAGCGGCCACCAGGGCCAATACGCACATCTTCCGGCTTTACGTTTCTATCTCCAGCATATTAGGAGGCATCATCGCTCAAACAGAAAACCGATAACAGCAGAGCATTTACACAAATCCCGATAACGTTGGCTTACCTGGCTTTCGCCTCTGCCCTCAAATCAAGGACTTTCCCTACGGTACGATTCCAGTTAGCTGCGCATTCCGGCCCGCAACGCTCCGCCCAACGCGGTAAAATAACCTCCGTAGCAATTTGGTTACGGACAATAAGATCGGCATCAGAAGGCTCTACCAGTTTCATCTTACCTGTCTCACCAATAGAACAAGGGCCATCTGACAGACAGGCCAGCGCAATAGCATCTTCTGTCGCGGTTTCCTGCCACATTTTCTCAGTGAGTACTGATATTTCTTTTTGTAACAGTATCTTTTGCTTATCACTCAGCAAATTCCACTTGTTCATATTCATTGCGCCAAAGGCAAGCCCCCAGCCCACCCGTAAAGTAAACCCATAAGGAGCAACCTTATAAAGCTCTCCGGTATAAGCTGACATCGTACCGGTAATAGCGCAATCAACGATGCCTTTTCTGAGAGCATCAGGCACATCATTAAAAGGAACGCTCACAGGAATAGCCCCAACACCTTCAACAAAATCCCCCAACGTCGTCAAAAAGACTCTTATCCGCTTCCCTTTCAGGTCTTCAATATTACTTATCTGTTGATCACACCAAAGCATCTGGCTTGGGAAGGGGTATAGCATCATCAGTTTTGCATTATATTTTTCTGCAAAGGCCCGCTCAAGTGTCGGAAAATAAGCATTCGCCACCTGTTTCTGTACATCAATATTTTGAACCAGAGACGACAGATCAGCCCCTTCAAATATCTCACTTTCTGGTACCACATACCCCGGCAGACCAAAGGCAAAATCAAACACACCATTTTTTACCAGGCGCATGATTTCATAACCCTGTAAGCCAAGTTCAGTGTGCGGCTTAATTTCACCAATAATCTGTCCGCCACTTACATCAGCAATACGCTGATTCCAGAAGGGTCCCTCATGTTTTTGGTAATTGGTGAAATAATCCCAGGTACCTACCGCTTTGATGATGATAGTATCGCTCGCCGCTAAGGTGCCGCTCAAACCTGATATCGTCAGACAAAGAAGAAGTGAGACTGAGTAGTTTTTTATTGTTTTCATAAACATCAGCTTATTCCACTGCCTGGATAATGTCTTAATGGGTTTTTAAGGGTAGCCTTAATTGTAGCGATTGCCTACAACCCGTTCACAGCGGATTATAATGTCTGCTTAACTGAAGCATAATTTCTAATTAATCTCTGTTATGGCTATGATGCAACATAGATTAATCAAGGCATCCTTTATATGAAAAGTAAGTATCGGTTAGGAATTCGCGGCCGCTTTTTCTTAGCATTTGCCGCATTAAGTGCGTTAACTATACTCACAAGCATTATCAGCTGGATGTCATATAACCGCCTCGGGAATGAGTTAAATCAAGTGGTTGAGGGGAATATACATACCCTTAGCCTGATGGCCGATCTGAAAGAACGAGGTACCAAAATAACCCTGATGGCCCCCACTTTACTCGCAGTAAAAGATGAACAGGGTCGCCAGAAAATCCGACAGGATTTAAATTTCAATATAACCGGCATGGCTGATTTGCTGCCACAGATTTCTGCTGTTACACAGGACAATCAGGCGCAAAAAAATCTTTCTGAGCAGATTGAAACATTAAATAGCACGCTGTCTGAGCTTGATAAAAACGTATTCCAAAAGCTCAAAATACAGGAGAAAAAAAGCTCTGAAAACCAACGCCTTCGATGGGTCGCCTCAAGTTTTCTGAGTGATATCAACAGGCTTATAGAAAACGAGCAGCAGTATCTGTTTAGCCTATTTAATCAGGACTCTCCCGATTCCTGGATCTCTATGAACAACTTCGGTAGAGATGCCGTCAGTAAGATTAATGCAGACCTGCAGGGATTATTCCGTATCAAAGCTGATGCAAACCTGCTGATTAACTTAGTAGATCGGGCTCAGCATCTGCCTGATCTGAACTCTCTGATCGCAACCCAGGCCCACTCCGATGAGATTATTCTACGGATTAAAAAGGATATTGATGCCGTAGGCAATCTACAGGGTATTCAGGCATTAAAGCAGACCATCGTAAACATCGTTTTTCTTACCCGTGGAAAAGACAATATGTTTACCATCCGTAGTAAAGAACGGGCCATTCTTCAATCCGGCGAGTTACTGCTTAGCCGTATCAGAGAAGAGCTGGGCAATTTAAATCAACAGGTTGCTGTGCAGACAGATAAAACAGAAGCCGCCGCTCAAGTCTCTGCGCAAAGTGCCCGCGAGACAATCAAGAAAGGCCGTATCTGGATGCTGTTAATGGTCGCTGCCAGTTTATTATTCTCTATCCTGATTGTGTGGCTGTATGTCGGCCGAAATATGGTCGGAAGAATAACCAGTCTGGACGCGAGTATGCGCTCGATTGCCAATGGCAATCTGGATGAACAAGTTCAGGTGAAGGGTAGCGATGAAATTGGCACTATGGCGCGCTCATTAGTCAGCTTCCGCGATCAACTAACTACGCTACAGGAAGACCTGGTACAGGCCGGTAAACTCGCGGCATTGGGCCAACTCTCGGCGGGCATAGCCCATGAAATCAATCAGCCATTATCTGCGATTAGCCATTACTCGCATAACGGCTTACGTCTGATAAAGTCTGGCAGACTGGAGGAAACTGAAAAAAATCTTAATCAGATCTCCAACCTAACTAAACGCGCAACCACCATTATTACGCGCCTTAAGTCATTAGCCCGTAAGCAACAGGACAATCTGGTTATGGTCGATCTTCGACTAGTAGTGGATAACGTCCTATCGATGCTTGAAGGGGATGAGGTAAGAAAACTCACATCAATTAACATTAGCTTTGATCATGATCGTAACCTGGTTAACGCTGATGCCGTGCAACTTGAACAGGTTGTCCTTAATCTGATTACCAACGCTCTGGACGCCATTAATGATCAGCCCGAAAAACTGATCACAATTGACTGCCTGCATCAATATGACCGGATTGAGATCCATGTCCGTGACAATGGGCCCGGCATCAGCAAAGAGTTGCGCGAACAGATTTTTGAGCCTTTTTTCACAACGAAACGCCGTGGCCAAAGTCTGGGGCTGGGTTTATCTATTTCCTACAACATAATAAAAAGTTTTGGCGGTAAGCTAACCGTAGATGATGGATCGGGAAGTGGCGCGTCATTTTGTATTCAGTTACCAGAATTTCGGAGAAGTAAGTCATGAGCTCAGCCATATCTGATGGCCAGGTAATCGTCATTGATGATGAAGAGATTGTCCGTGAAGCAATGATTCAGACACTTCAGCTTGAAAGCTATAACGCTATCGCGTTTGAAAACCCACTAGACGCAATTGCTCAGTGCTCAACAAGCTGGCAAGGGGTCATTATCTGCGATGTTCGTATGGATATCATGGGCGGGCTGGAAGTGTTGCAGCAGATCCTTGAGATTGATCCGGAAATCCCGGTGATAATGTTTAGTGGCCATTCAGATATTGCTATCGCGGTTCAGGCAATACGTCAGGGGGCATACGACTTTCTGGAAAAAACTGATGACCCTCAACACCACCTCAATACGGTGCAGCGGGCCTGGAAAAAACGTCAGCTGGTCCTCGAAAACAGATGTTTACGGCAAGCGATACAAGGTCAGCACGAAATTGATAATCGCCTGGTTGGGCAGAGCCCAGTAGTCATGCGCCTGCGAGATACCGTGTTACAACTGGCTCAGGTCGATGTAGACCTGATCATCAATGGTGCTACCGGCACTGGCAAGGAAGTTGTTGCTAAGTGTCTGCATGACTTCAGCCCTCGGGCGGATAAACCTTTTGTCGCGCTTAACTGCGGCGCGGTAACGGAATCCGTCATAGAAAGTGAGCTGTTTGGCCATGAGGCCGGAGCTTTCACCGGGGCAAATAAAAAACGCATCGGTAAAATTGAGTATGCCAACGGCGGTACCCTGTTTCTGGATGAGATCGAAAGCATGCCCGCTTCACTTCAGGTGAGGTTGTTACGAGTACTACAGGAACGAACGCTGCAACGGCTGGGTGGAAATGCAGAGATTGAGATCGATATTCGGGTTGTTGCTGCTTCAAAAGTTAATCTGCGCGATGCATCTGATCAGCGGATATTTCGGGAAGACCTCTATTATCGCCTGAATGTAGCCAGTATCGAGATACCTAACCTGGATCAGCGCAAGGAAGATATACCCGTCCTGTTTTGCCATTTCGTCGAACAGGCTAATCAGCGTTTCGGTCGTGAAAACAGACCGATTCCTGAGCTGTTATTACAACAGCTGCGTACGCAGAGCTGGCCAGGTAACGTGCGTGAGTTACGAAATGCGGCGGAGCGCTGGACGCTGGGACTGTCAATCGACATCGATACCGCCAGTACTCAGCCATCCAAGCAGGGAAAACTGGAAGAGCTCATGGATAACTACGAACGGGAAGTGATTGCTGCCGCTCTGGCAGCGAATCACGGCCATGCCGAGCTAACCGCCGAAGCGCTGGATATCCCGCGGAAAAAGCTCTATTTACGAATGAAGAAGCATGGCCTCGAACGGAGTAGTTTTATCGCCACATGAGTTAAAATTGACTCATGACGCGCACTTAAACTGAGTCAATTTTAACTCAAACAAGTTACTAAGCTATACGCAAGATAACGTAACTATTTGTTTTATATCAATATAATTTAATTCTTCGGGTCTGGTACAAGGTTTGCAATTACTAAGGTAGCAAATGCCATTGGTATCGCTAACCAACCGTTGACCTGGAGAATAATAATGAAATTTGTACCTAAGAAAACCACTGTCCTGCTCGCATCCTTACTCACACTGGGATCGGTGGGTAGCGTTTCAGCAGAAACTCAGTGGCATATGCCGACCCCTTATGGTGATGCTAATCTGCCAACCCAGATCGCCCACCAATTTGCCGAAGAGATCAAAAGTAACACGTCCGGAGAGCTGGATATCGTCGTTCACTCCGGTGCTTCATTGATCAAACATCCAGAAATTCCCCGTGCGGTGAAAACCGGTCAGGTTCAATTGGGGGAAGTGTTTATCGGCATCATGGGTAACACTCACCCGGTCTTTAAACACGACAACATTCCCTTCTTAGCAACCACTTATGATAGCGCTGAAAAACTCTGGGACGCGGCCAAGCCCGAGGTCGAAAAGCAACTTAACAAAGAAGGCATGATGTTGCTGTATACCGTGGCATGGCCTGCCCAGAGCCTGTATACCAAAGCCCCGGTTAACTCTTTAGCCGATCTGAAAGGATCCAAGATGCGCGCCTACAGCCCTTCTACGTCACGTCTGGCTGACCTGATGAACACCTCACCTACAACGGTTCAGGTTCCCGAAATCCCTCAGGCATTCAGCACAGGTATTATCGATGCAATGATCACCTCACCCTCTACCGGGGTTAACGGACAAGCCTGGGATTATCTGAGTCATTACACCGATGTCCGCGCCTGGATACCTAAGAATGTTGTAGTAGCAAATAAGCGCTCTTTCAAGCGCCTTGATAAGAACACTCAACAGGTCATTCTTGCTGCGGCAGCCAATGCTGAAGCTAAAGGCTGGGCGGGCGTTCGGGGCAAAGCTCTGGAAGATACCAAAACTCTGGCAGAGAAAGGAATTGTTGTGTCCGAACCATCGGCAGAGCTAATGGCTGAACTGAATAAGATCGGCGCTACGATGATCCAGGAATGGAAAGCAGAAGCACCTGAGGTTGAGGCGATACTGTCTAGCTTCAATCAGTAATCTTCGTCGCCAACAGGCCCTGCTAAATTAGCAGGGCCCATTTCAGAGGTTATTACTATGCGCTCTCTACTCGATAAGCTTTATTTAGTATCCGGGTACTTGTCGGGGTTCTGTATTGTCCTGATTACGACGATTATTACTGCACAGATTGTCGGTAGGTTATTTGGTTTTATTGTGCCTTCAGCAGAAGACTTTTCCGGTTACGCACTGGCCGCTGCCACCTTTTTCGGGCTTGCGTATACCTTTCGTCAAGGCGGACATATTCGGGTCACTCTGGTTATTCAGCACTGGACCCGGGGCTCTCGCTACATTCAAGAGTTAATCGTTTTGCTTTTTGCACTGTTTTTGGTCAGCTTCATGTCTTTCTACTCGGTTCATATGGTCTGGGAATCTTACATTTTTGAGGAGGTCTCTTCGGGATATGTATCTATTCCAATCTGGGTGCCTCAGGTACCTGTCGCACTAGGTATTGTCATGTTAAATATTGCAATTCTGGACGACGTTATTGCCCTATTAAAGCGCAAATCCCCCTCCTACAGAGTCCACGAAGGCGAGCTTCATCTGGAGGAAATCTAATGGATACTACAATTATTGGAATCTCCCTGGCGGTATTCATGCTGCTAATGCTGGCGCTGGGCGTCTGGGTCTCATTAGCACTGTTTGGCGTAGGCGTATTAGGCCTGCTTCTGTCGGGTAATGATCAAATCGGTTTACTGTTTGCTACCTCAACCTGGGGTGCCAGCACCTCATGGTCACTGACCGCATTACCGCTGTTTATATGGATGGGAGAGGTCCTTTTTCGTACTCGTCTTTCCGAAGACCTTTTCAAAGGACTATCACCCTGGTTAAGTGGGCTTCCCGGCAAACTTTTGCATGTAAACGTACTCAGCTGCGGAATTTTTGCTGCGGTTTCAGGCTCTTCAGCCGCCACTGCAGCAACTATCGGTCGAATGACACTGCCTGAACTCAAAGCACAGGGGTACAGCGATCGTATGGCGGTGGGTACTCTCGCCGGCTCAGGAACGCTCGGATTGCTCATTCCGCCATCGATCATTCTGATTGTTTATGGCGTTGCCGCTGAGGTTTCGATTGGTCGTCTGTTTATCGCCGGCGCCCTGCCCGGGTTATTGCTGGTGAGTCTCTTTATGGGCTACACCATTATCTGGGCACTGCTGAATAAAGACGAATTACCCAAGCACGATAAAGAACATGTTTCTTTTGCAGCCAAGTTAAAAGCTCTGCGGCTGTTATTGCCCATCATGGGCCTGATCGGTTTTGTACTGGGTTCCATCTACGGAGGCTTAACCACCCCTACCGAGGCTGCGGCTTTGGGGGTTGTTGGCGCACTGTTTCTGGCTGCTGTCACCGGCTCACTAGATATGAGCAGCTTCGGTGAAAGCCTTACCGGTGCCGTGAAAAGCTCCTGCATGATCGGAATGATTCTGGCAGGCGCACACTTTCTCACCTTAGCAATGGGTTTTTTAGGCATTCCCAGAGCGTTGGCAGAAGGGATTGGGCAGTTATCTCTGTCCCCTGGCGTCTTACTGATTTATCTAACGGTGCTGTTTGTCGCACTGGGTTGCTTCCTGGATGGTATTTCGGTGGTAGTCCTTACCGTTGCCGTGGTGCTGCCGATGGTGCAACAGGCGGGGATCGACCTGCTCTGGTTTGGTATCTATATCGTTCTGGTGGTCGAGATGTCCCAAATCACACCACCTGTCGGCTTCAATCTATTTGTGATTCAGTCATTAACCGGGAAAAATATTCTCTACGTGGCCCGCGCTGCGTTGCCGTTCTTCCTGCTGATCTTGTTCGCCGTGATATTGATCTATCTGTTCCCTGAGATTGTGACCTACCTGCCGATGTCCATGAGCCAACGATGATTAAAAGAGGGCCGCGTCCCGGCCCTCTGATTAACCCCATACCAGACTAAATCTTCTCAATAACCAGCCATATACCCCGTTTTTTTAACGGGCAAGGGAGCTTGCTGCCTAAAAAAACTGAAGAACCCGGCTCAGGAGCTACGAGGAATTGAATCTGACGCCGATATGTATCAAGACAAAAAATTAACGTATTTATTTCAAAGACATATCTGGGTTTGAATACCCGTAAAGAGGTTTAAACAGGTCATGAAAGCGCAACTTGATAAGAACAATAATAAGATCGAGGTTGATAAGTCACTGATTCACAGCTGTCGATTTGGTCAAGTCTTCCCCTCGGAGCAAAGTATAGAGCTTTCGGTCATGGGTAATGGCGCTCTTGTGGTCTTGTCAGACCTGTTACCTATGGTCGAAAACCTCGGCGTCGATGTGCTGACGTCCACCAGCCAGACCGACGAACTAGCCTGGCAGGTAAAGCTGAAACTGCGCCCTCAAGAACAGCAACTGCTCTCGTCAAAACCGATGCAGACTCAGTTTTCCGAGACCTTGCTGGCCATCGCCAAAAGGTCTGTGGATAACGATGGTTTTAATAAGCTGATTACACTATGTAACTTTGAGATGCGCACCTGTGTTCTGTTCCGTTCGATTGCCCGCTATCTGCTACAGATCAATCTGCCTTTCAGTCTGACCTATATGGAAACCACTCTGTGTCGATACCCTGATATCGCCACCATGATTGCCGAACTCTTCATCCTCAAATTCGATCCAGATAACCCAGTCTCACAGCAACGCCTGGACGAAGTGCACGCAAATCTGAATAGCCTTATAGAAGCTGTCGAGTCGATCGATGATGACCGTATCCTCAACAGCTTTATCGAAGTGATCGAGGCGATGGTGCGGTGTAACTTTTTCAGCGAGGAGATCTGGAGTGATGACGCCCGCTGTCTGGCGTTTAAATTATTACCCGCAAAGATCGCCACGATGCCAAAACCGGTCCCTGCTTATGAGATTTTTGTCTTCGGTCCAACAGTTGAAGGGGTGCATCTGCGGGGCGGCAAGGTCGCCAGAGGAGGTCTGCGCTGGTCTGAGCGAATGGAAGATTACAGAACCGAAGTACTTGGACTGGTCAAGGCTCAAATGGTCAAGAACGCAGTAATAGTACCCACCGGCGCCAAAGGTGGTTTCATCTGTAAAACGCTGGAACACAGCGCCGAACCTGAACAAAAGATGCAACAGGTGCATCAGGCTTACTCGGCATATATTCGTGCCCTGCTTGATCTGACTGACAACCGTGTGGACGGTTGCACTATCCCGCCAAAAGACGTAACCCGTTACGATGATGACGATGCCTATCTGGTCGTGGCTGCGGACAAAGGTACCGCCACCTTTTCTGACACCGCTAATGCTATCGCTTGCCAGCAAGGTTTCTGGCTGGGAGATGCCTTCGCCTCGGGAGGCTCTCAGGGCTACGACCATAAAAAGATGGGGATCACCGCGCGGGGAGCCTGGGAGTCGACAAAGCGGCTGTTCAAAGAGCTGGGACAGGATACTCAATCCAGCCCGTTTACCGTAGCCGGAATCGGTGACATGTCCGGGGATGTCTTTGGTAACGGTATGCTGTTATCGAATCAGATCCAACTGATCGCCGCTTTCAATCACCGGCATATTTTTATCGACCCTAATCCAACTCCCGACACTTCATTCAATGAACGGCAACGATTGTTTAAGCTGCCCCGCTCATCCTGGAGTGATTACAACCCGGCGCTGATATCTGAAGGGGGCGGAGTATTTTCACGCGCTGCAAAGAAAATCCCGTTGTCAGCACCGATTCGCCAACGACTGGGGCTGACCGACAACACTCAACAGCTCTCCCCTGATGAATTAATTCGCACAATCCTGCGAGCAGATATTGACCTGCTATGGAACGGCGGGATCGGCACTTACGTCCGCGCCAGCCATGAAAGAGATCAGGACGTAGGGGATCGAGCCACCGATACCGTTCGGATAAGTGCATTGGAGCTGCGCGCCAAAGTGGTGGTAGAAGGCGGTAATCTGGGACTCACCCAGCAGGCTCGTATTGAGTTTGCCCGTTGCGGCGGTCTGATAAATACCGATGCGGTAGACAACTCTGCCGGCGTCGATTGCTCCGACCACGAGGTCAATATCAAGATTCTGCTTAATCCACTCGTCGATGCCGGTCGCATAGATATAGCTGAACGCGACCGTCTACTCGATGAGATGACCGACGAGGTCTCTGCATTGGTACTGCGCAACAACTACCAACAGAGCAAGATGCTCAGTCAGTCGAATCAAACAGGGCCTCTGTTTATCGCTAAGCATGCGCAGTTGATTCAGCTATTGGAGCGTGAAGGACGACTTGACCGGCAAATGGAACAACTGCCCGACGATGCAGAAATTGAACAACGAATCGAAAAGAAAGAAGGGCTGACCCGTCCTGAAATAGCGGTACTGCTAGCCTATAGCAAGAGTCGGTTATTTGAGCAATTGATTGCTACGGACGTGATCGACGACAGTCAGATCGCGGCAGAACTGTTTGGTTATTTTCCGACCTTGCTACAGCAACAGTACCGCAACGAAATAGCGACACACCCGCTTCGTAAGGAAATACTCGCCGCGCAACTTACCAATCAGGTAATGAACCGCATGGGCTCAACCTTTAGCATCTTGCTCCTTGAGGAGGTCCAGACTAATTGTGGGCAATGGATTCGATCTTATACTGTGGCACGAGAGGCGCTAGGCATTTCAGAAATAGTCAAAGAAATCGATCAATTAGGCTTCACGATCACCAACGAAGAACAGATGGCGTTGCAGCTACAGATCCACCACCCGCTTGAAAAAGCCACCCACTGGTTGCTAAAAAATGCCGATTGGACGATGGAAACACCGGCAATTATCGCTCACTTTAAGCAAGCGGTTGGACATACCTGCGAACAACTCAGCAAGACCTCGTCTAATCAGAAAACGGCAGCCGAAAGCGATACAGTCCACACACCTCAGAGCCTCATGCAAACCAAAGTCGAAGCACTTGAGTTTCTTTACTACGGGTTTGATATAGCCAGGATTGCAGCCATAACCGGTTGCGATCTCAATTTCGTTGCCGCGGCCTTCTTTCATCTGAACACGCAACTGGACCTCTTCTGGTTACGACGCGAGATCAACCAGTTACCGGCTGTGGATAAGTGGCACCGTAAAGCCAGACAAGCGCTGGTGCAGAATCTTGAT
>JAIBDA010000133.1 GCA_024679635.1 Amphritea sp.
AGGCAGATCTTCATAGATGCACGAGGGAGCACCGAACTCACCAATTTTGCGATTAATAGAATCCCACAACCGACAAAGAAACAAAATATCCTGCTTCAACTCGGCTTCACAGACCCCTTCAGAGACAGTTCGAAGAATAAAACCACCTACTTTGGTATTCAGATCTTCCAGACTGGCAACCACTTCCTCAACCATAGCCCGCAAACGATCGCGCTCTTCGTTATCTTCGATTCTTTGAGATATACCAATATGCTCATTACCTGGCATATACACCAAATAGCGGGATGGAATAGAAATATTGGTCGTTAGACGCGCTCCCTTAGTACCCAGCGGATCTTTGGTGACCTGAACCACCAGAGACTGACCTTCTCGCAACAGACGGTTGATTGTCAGGCTACTCTTTCCATTACCGGAACTATCATCCCCTTCAGGATGCTGCAGTTCATCAACATGGATAAACGCAGCTCGCTCAAGCCCTATATCGACGAACGCAGCTTGCATCCCCGGTAGAACCCTGACCACCTTACCTTTATAAATATTACCAACAATCCCCCGCCGCTCAGCCCGCTCGACATAGATTTCCTGCGGCATACCATTTTCAATAACCGCTACCCTTGTCTCAATCGGGGTAAAGTTGATAAGAATCTCTTCACTCATATTCCATTCCCAGGTGACCTGATTGTGGGTCCCGTCAGTAATCTGTATACGTCGCAGCCTGCTGAAGTAGCTGACTGGATCAAAAGCCAAATCTGTACAAAACTAAAAAATTACAGCAACACGAATTATAAACCCGAATCCAACCACACACCGATACTGAAAGACTCGAGCAGCTCTGCTGTTTCTGCCAACGGCAAACCGACAACCGCAGAGTAACTACCTTTTATATTAACAACAAACACAGCTCCAAGTCCCTGAATTCCATAAGCACCCGCCTTATCTTTTGGTTCTCCGCTGTCCCAGTACCGCTCGCACTGCAATCGACTCAAGTTACGAAAACTAACTTCTGTAGTGACTACCTGACTGAGGATTCGTTCCCTGTTCACTACAGCAACAGCCGTCATCACCTGATGCTTAGCGCCGGATAACTGCATCAACATATCGATTGCATCTTCTTTACCGGTAGGCTTACCCATGATCCGTCCATTAGAAACCACTACGGTATCAGCCCCCATTACCACTGAATCAGCCCCCGCTTTCTGAAACCCCGCTTGAGCTTTCTCCCGCGCTAAGCGCTCAACAAACTGATCTGGAATTTCGTCAGGCCCGGGGATTTCAGGAATATCCACCGGACTTACTATACAAGGCACACCAATCTGTTGCAGAAGTTCCAGGCGACGGGGAGACGCAGAAGCGAGAATTAATACAGGCAGTTTCTGTTCAGCTTCAGGTAGTTCACAGTTAGAATTATCAGATTCGATCATTGGCAAATCACCCACTCAAATTAGGCAACTCTGAATGTTCTGCGCAACCCTCTAAGGATTACAAACAACCAGGGCCATAAGATTGCACTCATCAACGCCGGTAACAGGAAAATTAAGGTATCACTGCGGGTGCCCATCAGATTATGCACCCAGTTGAAAATCAATTGATTGATACCCACCAGCATCATGACCATAACCGCTTGCTGTACCAATGGAAACATCCGTAAGCGTTTGTATAGCAACAGGGTTAGATAGGCGATAATCAGCAAAGAGATTACATTTAACCCCATCGGGCTCCCTTTAATCAGATCAAGTCCAAGCCCAACCAGCGCCGCAGTCCCCAGCCCAACTCGCTCCGGTAACGCCATTACCCAATAGATCAGAATCATAGCCACCCATTCCGGTCTAAACCATTCTGCAAACTGAGGCAAAGGTATCTGGCTGAGCATATACCCCAGCAAGAAAGTCGCCAGAATAATAGACCCTCCTCCACGCTTACTGCTCACCACTACTCTCCGGTGTTTCAATGCCCACCTGTTCCGGCGTGACTTTCTCAGGGTTTGCCTGTTCCAGATCCGCCGGCAATTCAGTTACCTGAGGGATATCTACCAACAAAATATGGCGACTCTTATTCAACATAGCTGCGGGTTGAGCCTTAACAATAGAAAAAGGCTGCCCTGGATCTCGCTGAACACTGGAAACCCGGGCCACGGGATATCCCTGAGGAAAGCGCCCTCCTAACCCAGAAGAAACCAACAGATCGCCTTCACGGATATCGGCAGTATCAGGCACATGCACTAGCTCTAATTGATTTATAGAGCCATTGCCCAATGCGATTGAACGAAAACCGTTACGATTTACTTCAACAGGAATAGCATGACGGGAATCGGTAATCAGCATCGCTCGGCTGGTATAGTGGCTCACTTCAACAATTTGCCCCATAATACCACCAGAATCGAGAACAGCCTGTCCTACATAAGCGTGATCTTCTGATCCTCGATTTAAAACAATCTGATGTTGAAACGGATCTGGATTTACGCCTATCAACTCCGTTAGAAAGACATCCTGATCAAGCCGTTGCCGACCATTAAGCAGCTCTCGCAGACGGACATTCGCTGCAGTGAGAGAGGCCATTTGTTGCACGCGCTGCTTCAGTAACAATGCTTCCTGCCGCAAACGACGATTTTCATCGGTTAACTGACTACGGGTCACTAAAACATCACTGAGTTCATCTGCCACCTGTGCTGGAGCATCTACAATCCATTGCACAGGGGTAATCAACAAAGATAGATAGGAGCGAGTCTGATTCATTTTGGACCATTTAAGATCCAGCACGATCAGTATAATTGATAGAACCAACAGAACGATAAAGCGGGTCCGTAAGGACCCGCTAATGAAGATACTAGCGATGGAACACCCCCTCTCGAAGCTGTCCCTTTACTCTTGAAAGATCAACCATTCAATTTATTCAGACTTATTCAAAGGTCAGCAACTCAAAGGCATGCTTATCAAGCAGTTCCAGAGCTCGACCGCCGCCACGGGCAACACAAGTCAAAGGATCTTCAGCAACAATTACCGGCAAGCCGGTCTCTTCGCTAATCAGCTTATCCAGGTTTCGTAGCAAAGCTCCACCACCGGTCAGTACGATACCGCGTTCAGCAATATCAGAAGCCAGCTCAGGTGGACACTGCTCCAACGCACTTTTTACCGACTGGACAATCGCTGACAGAGGTTCCTGGAGTGCTTCCATGATCTCATTACTATTGAGCGTGAAGCTACGGGGAATACCTTCTGCAAGATTACGTCCACGCACATCAATCTCAAAAGTTTCAGAGGTTGGGTATGCGGTGCCGATTTCCTGCTTAATCCGTTCAGCCGTTGCATCACCGATCAGGCTGCCGTAGTTACGACGAATATAGGTAACAATACCTTCATCAAAGCGATCAC
>JAIBDA010000115.1 GCA_024679635.1 Amphritea sp.
AGATATGCGATCGCTCCCCGGGAATTTTTATCATACATTAGTGCAGGAAGACCGTGACTTGGTGCTTCAGCAAGACGTACGTTACGCGGTATAACCGTGCGATAAACCTGATCCCCGAAGTATTCCACCAGATGCTCTGAAACATCTTTAGTCAGGCTCATACGCGGGTCAAACATGGTACGTAATATTCCCTCTATTTTTAACGAGGGATTCAAACGCTGATTTATTTTATTGATAGTACCAATTAGCGCACTAATCCCTTCCAACGCATAGTATTCACATTGCATCGGAATAATCACTCCGCTGGAAGCTGCCAATGCATTGACCGTTAGCAGGTTCAGTGAAGGGGGATTATCGATCAGAACAAAATCATATTGGTCCTGAACCGCTTCCAGGGCCATTTTCATGCGGAATTCTCGACGCGGTAGCTGTAACAATTCAACTTCCGCGGCTGTCAGGTCGCCATTAGAACCGACCAGATCATAGCCAGCGGGGGCTTGTTTAATAATCGACTCTTCCATAGTCGCATCACCGGTCAGCACTTCGTAAACCGAATTTTTCAGGTGATGCTTATCTACTCCACTACCCATGGTAGCGTTACCCTGAGGGTCCATATCAACCATCAGTACCCGCTTCTTCATTACCGCCAGTGAAGCAGCCAGATTTACGCAGGTCGTGGTTTTACCCACGCCGCCTTTCTGGTTGGTGATGGTTAATATTATCGTCACGGTCTCGTTCTCCCTAACTTCAGCAGATGCCGCTCTCCATCCGTACCCGGAACATTTAGCCGGATACTTTGACGCAGATTAATTGATTCAGGCAATAACTCTATCTCTTCAACAGGATACATCCCTTTCATTGCGAGAAAAATACCCTCCTCGGAACAGAGATGCGAAGTCCAGTGAATCATATCCTGTAATGAAGCAAAAGCCCTTGATATAACCCCGTCAAATAGAATATCAGGGGTATATTTCTCTACCCTTTCATGAATCACATTAACATTATCTAAACCTAACTCTGCTTTAGCCTGAAACTGAAAACGACTTTTTTTAATATTGCTATCAAGCAGCGTAATCGGCAGATCCGGGCGGCAAATAGCCAGAGGAATACCCGGTAATCCGGGTCCACTGCCTACATCGATCAAGCGTTCAACATCGATATAGGGCAATACGCTCAGGCTATCAATCAAATGACGACTGATCATCTCCTCCGGTGAACGAACCGCCGTAAGATTAAATGCCTTATTCCACTTAACCAGCAGCGCGTGATATTTCAGTAACTGATCGTACTGCGCAGTAGTAAGTTCTAAATCGATCTGATTGCATTGTTGCTCAAGCAAATTATGATACTGCTGGTCCATCAACCCTGAGCCTTCTTCTGTGTCATCTGTTTTTTCTTCAAGTGAATCAGTAACAATGAGATTGCAGCAGGCGTCATTCCCTGGATACGGGAAGCTTGTGCGATACTCTCAGGTCTGACATCTTCCAGTTTTGCCGTTAACTCATTCGATAAACCACCCACCGAAGAATAATCAAAATCCAGTGGTAGCAAAGTATCTTCCTGACGACGCACCTTCTCAATATCATCCTTCTGCCGATCAATATAACCCGCATATTTAATCTGAATCTCAACCTGTTCGGCAACCTGTGGATCGCTCACCGGATCGCCTTTAAGACCTGCAACCCCAGCATAATTAAGCTCTGGCCGCTTAACCAGATCTTGCAGATTGTATTCCCGACTTATGGGCTGCTGTAACTGAACATTCAGTTTCTCAGCTTCTGCAGTGCCCGGTTGAATCCAGGTCTCTTTAAGACGCTGACTTTCAAGAGCAACCGCTTCCCGCTTATCACAGAAACGCTGCCAGCGTTGATCATCAACTAACCCTAACTCACGGCCTTTCTCCGTTAAACGCAGGTCAGCGTTATCTTCTCGCAGTATTAATCGGTATTCCGCCCTGCTGGTAAACATTCGGTATGGCTCTGAAGTACCTAGTGTAATCAGAT
Organism: Amphritea sp.; assembly: GCA_024679635.1. The sequence goes on from JAIBDA010000115.1 coordinate 2,004, forward strand.
CATCTACCAGAACCCCCAAGTACGCTTCATCACGACGTGGATACCACTGTTCTTTATCTTGCGCTCGCAGTGCGGCATTAACACCTGCAAGCAGTCCTTGAGCACCCGCTTCTTCATAGCCGGTGGTACCGTTGATCTGACCAGCAAAATAGAGGCCATTGATCAATTTGGTTTCTAATGTATGTTTCAGGTCCTGCGGATTGAAATAATCATATTCAATTGCATAACCTGGACGGGTGATAAACGCATTTTCAAACCCTTTTATTGAGCGTACTGCCGCCAATTGAATATCGAATGGCAAACTAGTCGATATTCCATTTGGATATAGCTCATGGGTGGTTAAGCCCTCAGGTTCAACAAATACCTGATGACTGGTTTTATCAGCAAAACGAACAATCTTATCTTCAACGGAGGGGCAGTAACGAGGCCCTACTCCATCAATAATACCGGTATACATCGGTGAACGATCTAAACCAGAGCGCAGAATATCGTGTGTGCGCTCATTGGTGTGGGTAATGTAACAACTGATCTGACGAGGATGATCAGCCAGAGAACCCATAAAAGACATGACCGGTGTCGGTGTATCACCAGGCTGTTCTTGCATCAGGTTAAAATCAACACTACGTGCATCAATTCTTGGTGGTGTTCCGGTTTTCAAGCGATCGACCCGAAGTGGCAGTTCACGCAAACGGTCTGCTAAAGCGATCGATGGAGGATCACCTGCCCGCCCACCTAAATAATTATCCAGGCCAATATGGATCTTGCCCCCAAGGAAAGTACCTACCGTCAGGACGATATTGTTGGCAAAGAAACGTAGACCCGATTGAGTCACTACGCCTTTAATCGATTCACCTTCCATTATCAGATCATCGGCTGCCTGCTGAAATAATTGCAGGTTAGGCTGATTTTCCAGAATCTCACGAATCGCTGCTTTATAAAGAACTCGATCAGCCTGAGCGCGGGTAGCCCGTACAGCAGGTCCTTTACGTGAATTCAGGGTGCGGAACTGGATGCCACCTTTATCGGTAGCAATTCCCATAGCTCCACCCAGAGCATCAATCTCTTTGACCAGGTGACTTTTACCGATACCACCGATAGCAGGGTTACAAGACATCTGACCCAAAGTTTCAATGTTATGGGTTAGCAGTAGTGTTTTTACACCGGTACGTGCAGCAGCTAATGCTGCTTCAGTTCCAGCATGGCCACCACCAATTACAATCACATCAAAGTGGTCAGGATACTCCACTTAGTTAACCTCATCGTTTAACTGTTAAAAGTCTGAATTTTATACCTGTTGGTATAGGGCTCAGAAAAAGGGCGCTAAGTATAAACCTAAGGGACCAATATAGAAATGGTTAAACTTTGTACACTCTGTCTAACTTTCTTTTATTTATAATCTTTTATATATAAGTAAGTATGTTCTTAAATATGTTCTTTATATTTATGGTTATTATTAAGGAGGGCATTATCAGTGTGTAACCTTCTTTATATTTTATATATCAGTATGTTACGAGACAAAAAAGGCTGTAGTGAAGCTGCCTGTAACCCTTTAATAGGTTGTATCAGAGCTGTGTGTAACTAGCCGCTTTATGCACAGGCCAAGTTGTGCACAGCTTTACTAAGGGGTTGTTCCTATCTAGTTATACAGTTTGTTAACAGGGTTTAGGGGATAAAACATAGGCTGATGCTGAATATATCTGGATAGATAAGAGTTCAATTGTCTGGTGTATCAGGAATATTTTTCTGTTGATTATGTTAAAGAGTTGGATCAGCCTATTATCATCGTCTCTTGCCATATACCTCTGTATATCAATGGCTTACTCATTATTGACCGGATTTATTGGCAGTCAGTGCCAATCCTGGGGTAAAGCTCTCTATTTTTATATTCAAAAGATAGTCACTGGAACTACACATCTTATTAGCGGGTAATTCACCGCTTATCCACAATTGATTGTGAGTAATTATAATGACCACTATAAATAAAAAACATAAGATGTTGAAAAATAAAGATTTATTATGATGATGGTTTTTGTGAAATATTGTTTATAACTTTAGAGGTATGAAGATATGTGCAGTGGGTAACTTTGTCTGTTTATAAAGTTTTTTGGGTTAGCGAGGGG
>JAIBDA010000009.1 GCA_024679635.1 Amphritea sp.
ATCTAATGCCGCCCAATCACCCGCAACACTCCCCTCTGTTGCTCTATAATTGGGATCTGCTCCCAGATCTAAAAGCAAACTTAATATTTCAGGTGAGCTAATCTCAATCGCTATACGAATAGGCGTATAGTCATACATTCCTTCTATATTGGCACTAACTCCTTCTTCTTTAACCAGCCGTTCAATTTCTACTCTATCTTTTGTAACAATAGCCGCAACTAACTGTTTTTCTGTTGATACCTGAAAATCTTCCGTGAACTCATCAGTATTCATTGCTTTCTCCTTAGCACAACCCAACAAACTTACGATTGATAACAACACTATAAGACATACATTTCTAAACCTTCCAAAGCCTTTTTGCTTCACTGTGTATTCCTTTCTATCTGCCCAAGATCATCAGTTTTCTGTTGCTCTATACCCGCTATCACCGAATGCATCGCATGCATATCCACTTTTTTAAGTGGATTAACAGCGGCATTGAGGCTACCTGCTTTAGAAGGGGTCATACCTTGTATAGACTGACCTTTAGCAGTTGCAGTCGCTACCTCTGCGGCATTTCCCAGTAACGGTACATCATGTCGTTTACCGGCCATACCGTAACTGATAACCCCCTCCTCTTTAAATGCCCGGGTGGAGGTTGCACCACTGGTAACTAACACCCCCGCATAGGGTGAAAACGCTGTAGAAGCCGCCACGCCACCCGCCAGCGTTGTGCGCTGCAATGTCGGATTTTGCACTGCGGTTAAGATTTCTCCGGGAATGACCACATTATCAACCAGCGGTTTCCCATTCACAGTATTAAAGGCATCCGCCCGAGAAAAGTCCCCTTTTCTTTCTAAGGTTACAGGATGAAGTCCCGCAGGATTATATGCATATGTCTTAGCGCCACTAACAATACCTGCAGCTGTTGCTATTCCTCCACCAAGGGAATGACCAGTCACTTCCAATCTATCACCTAAAATTTTCTTAGATTTGATCGCGAGATTCATAGCATTGTCATAATGTTCTGTTTCTTGACCAAACCCCTGTTTCGCATTGGTCTCCCAATCTTGTGCCCCCTGTGTGCCTCTAAATGCCAAGACGTAACGTTCTTCACCATAAACTGAAGGATCCGTTTTGTAGAGTTCAGCAAAATAGCCATCTTTATGTTTAGACGGTTTAAAACCCGGTTTATACTGGGGAAAATCCTGCGTATTCAATCCTAATGCTTCAATTTCTTCCCTGCTGGGCCGCACCCAACCTTCAGGCGGAGGGGCTTGACCGATACTATAAGTACTATCTGCCAATCGAGCTCGTTCAACCGCCACATTATTAAACTCAAAACGTTCTGTTGCTTTTGCTAATGCTTCTTTAGCCTGCCCTTCTGGCATATTTGTCAGTTTTGCATTTGATTGATCTATCTTATTCTGCCGATACTTCACTCGCTCGGCTTTGGTGCGATTGGGGCAAAAAACTATCTTACGGCCTGCCGGCTGAGGGCCCAGATAGTCTTCAACCGAGTCTTTAGCCTGAATTACCTTTTGCTGGACGACATCGGCGGTTTGTATCGCAGTTTGTTTTACATATCGGCCTGCAGCAATACTTGTATCCCGGGCATACTCGGCAGCATCAATAGCTTTGTCTGCGGCATAATTAGCGGCGTCTATGGTTTTATCCACTGCATAATTTGCTGCATCTATGGTTTTATCTACGGTATAACTTGCGACCTCTAGCAGCTTTTCTCCGGCATCCTCGGCTGTGGTAACTAACTGCTCGCCAATATCATCCACGACGCCGGCTATTTCATCAAAAGCAGCTTTGGCTGACTCACTTGCATCATTATAAGCCTGATAAAAACTCGTACCGAATTCCATTTCGTTACCCCTTTAGCGTTGCAAAACTTTGCTCAATGAACTGCCACAAGAATTCGGTTTTTTCATAGCTGGGTAGATCAAAATTACTTAAGGTATTTCCTACAGCGGTAAATTTTTGATCGAAATCTAATCCCATTAACCAAGCGGTAGTAATGAAGGCCGCTACATCTGTTTCTTGCGTTAAATTGTACACCGCAGCTTTATTTGTAAGATCAGTAATCGCTGCTTCCATTTCATCAGCAGGTACCTGCCTGGCTTCAGGGAAGTTATCATAAAGGTATTGTCGCATCCGGTGTAGATAGCTTGCTTCACCTAACTCGGCACTTTGTAACTCGGATATTTTAAGCATCTATTCTGTCCCTGATCTGTATGCTGTGCAGTTAGCCAACTAGAATCGTCTCTTAACTCAGTGAAACCTGACGAAACATCAACTCGTCATTAATACTTTTGACACTGACGAGCTCACTTTCCAATGGGCTCTCATACCTAAACACAGCAATACCCTGGAACAGCTGTTGACTCTGCTGCGCATCAATATTTCGCATAAAGGCTTTCATGACCCGTGGGTCATAAAATCTAAACACAAGCGTTTCACCATCTTCAGCAACAACCGTCAGAAATTTTCTCAGCTGCTTTCGAAGCATTTTCATTGAAGAGCGGGTCGATAGAAAAATATTCCAGCTATTTGACCAACCATTTTCTAATAACCAAAGCGTAAACTCGCAATCACGTTTTAACTGCACCAAATAGGGAGCTACCTGCTGTAAGTCACTAGCCAACTGACCACTCCAAAGACACACGAAGTTTTGTTGGCTACCCTGTAGCCTTTCTTGCAATTCAACGACTTGCGCACCATCAATCACTGCATAGGTTTTAAGGTCAAGTTCATTGAATAACTCATTCTGAAACTGTTCAACATCTATTTGGCTACCCATCCTGTACTCCATTAGGATTTCTTAGCATCTTCACATTGCTGGCAAAACGGAGTCCCTGCTTTCGCTGCATAGATCATCGCTTTGGCTTGAGGACTGTAGCCTTTTGGCTGCTGTATGCTGGACTTATTAACTGACGCGGTCACTTGCCCAACTAAACTATTAAGAGCTTCCAAAGGCTTAGTTGGTAATGCCGCCTGACTAACTTTAGCAGGCTTAACCGGCGATGAGCCTGGGGCGCCACCACTGTTAAGATTAATAGCCGGTCCACTAATAGATATGCCTCCAGGCCCAATATGTATCTTGGAGCCCCCTGCTTCTAAATGGATACTTGTTCCCGCTTTAATATGGATTTGATTACCCGCTTTTATCGAGTATTTACTGCCGGTTTCATGATTAATATTAGAGCCAACCTTAAGGTTATCATTTGCGCCAATGTCAGAAACACGATCTGCGGCGACCACATAATTTTCACTGGATTCAGTTTTCTGAAAATGATCCCCTACGAATGTAAAGTGGCTATCACCCTCGACTTTAATATGTTGATCTGCTGTAACGGTTGTATGATCATTATTTCTAATCTCTGCGTAGCGATCATTTTCGACTATCAAATGTCGATTATTTCCTACCCACTCACGACGGACATTTTTGGTTCTGATATCGGTATCTTTCTCTGAATGAAGGAATAACTGTTCTTCACCCTTTTTATCTTCAAATCGCAGTTCGTTGAAACCATCTCCCCCCTTGCTTGAGTTAGTTTTAAGGGTACTGATCGTTTTATTTTCAGGTAATTTGTATGGTGGTCTATTAAGGCCATGATAAACCCTGCCTATCACTAGCGGCTGATCTGGATCACCCTCTAAAAAATCAACGACTACTTCTTCGCCTATTCTGGGAATAAACATGCCGCCAAATGAACCGCCTGCGGCAGGCTGACTTACGCGAACCCAGCATGAGCTATCTTCATCACTCTTTCCTTCCCTGTCCCAATGAAACTGCACTTTGATACGCCCATGTTTATCGGTGTAGATTTCTTCCCCTTCAGGGCCGGTAACCGTTGCAGTCTGACTTCCTTCAACGACGGGCGAGTGGATATCAATCGATGGACGAAAAGGTACATCAAAAGGGACACAAAGATACTTGTTGTTATACTTTGAGCCTTCAGTGGTTGCCCCCACTTCAAGCACCTGAGGTTGAGAGCAAAAATGCTCAACCCGAGCAATTAAATACTCACAATTAAGCTTGTCACGATCATGCCCGACTAAGCTGTAGCTATAACCTGGAGTCAAACGGTTTACATCGCTGCTCCCCATTGCCGATTTTCGATATCGATTTAATGATTCCAAACGAATTAATGCGTTATTTTCGCCTCTAGCAGCGCTATAAAACCGTCCAGGGTAATCATAGACTTCCAACTCAGTGTCTACGTCAGCTTTATCATGAGCCTCCAGCTTAAGGTTAGGTTTCCTAAAATCAAAATCTCTTAATGTAACTTTTCCAGGGACTATCGACTCACTGTAACTAAACGAAAAAATATGCTGTTCTCTGATAGCCCCCTGTCCATCGTGGTAACAGTTAATTTCAGAATTTCCAATGATCTTTGGATTGATAATAGAAGTATCGCTGAATACTAATATGTGTTTTTCATCAGTATGCTCGAAATAATAATGGATACCTTCTTCTGCTAATAGTCGCTGAATAAACCCTAAGTCGGTTTCTCTGTACTGTACGCAGTAATCGTAGTCAGGGTATTCCTTGCTGAGCTCAAACCTAAACTCACCACTCTCAATACCGGCATCAACCAAGGATTTTGAAATTATATTCTGTACGTTTAATTGCTGAAAAATACGACTATTCTTACGGTGCTGTAGCGCCCATATTTTTGGTACTAGGGATATATGGTACGTGCTTTGGCGTACCCCTTGAGCACCTAGTTTTATTTCTGAAATAAGCCCATGAATAAAACGGCATTGGTCATCAATATAGTCACTTTCCAAACCACACTGATCCATTATTGTGACGACGGCCGCTTTGCCAATGAGTGAACTTAAATCAATATCAGAGTCATCTGAAACGACCTCTATCTCAAACTGGTATAGCGAAGAGATCTCCTCCGCACCATTAAGGTGAACCAAGTGAAACTCTTCCAGAGAATTCTGAACCTCAAAGAAAAAACGTTCTTCATTTGCACTTAAAAACACCATAACTCATTCCCTTGTATTGATGGGCTTACCGGGTAAAGCCCATAGGTATTCCTTTACTGCCCTAATCTAAAGCAAACCATATGCCATTAGTTAAGTTCACAGCTATTTTCTCGCAGATTATAGCGTCCCAGCTTCTCAACCAATGATCGACGGGACACCCCTAATGCATCGGCGGTACGGGTTTGATTACCTTTATGACGCTGCAGATGCCGGGCGATTACCCGGGCTTCAAGACGCCCCATAATGTCTTTCAGGCTGGCACTACCTTCCAATTCCTGTTCGAGTGGAGTCACCGGAATATCGGAGGGTTCATAGCCTGGCAGGTGCTGTGGTTCTATCACGCCATCCTGCTCTGCCAGTAACACCGCCCGCTCAATAATATTACGTAGCTCGCGAATATTTCCCGGTAGTGGAAGGCTCTGAACCAGATCCAGAACCTGTGGTTTGATGCCGCTGATCGCTTTAGTATATTGCGCGCTAAACTGAACGATAAAGTAATGTACCAGTGCAGGAATATCTTCTCGACGTTCCCGTAAAGAGGGCAATTCAATAGGGAATACATTAAGCCGGTAAAACAGATCTTCGCGAAAAGCGCCCTGGCTAATCAGTTTAGGCAGATCCTGATGGGTGGCGGCCAAAACCCGGACATTAACCGGGATACTCTCCAGCGCCCCCAGTGGCCGGACTTCCCGCTCTTGCAGTACCCGTAGCAATTTGGCCTGAAGCTTCAAAGGCATATCCCCAATCTCATCGAGAAACAGGGTGCCGCCTTCAGCCGCTTCAATCAGACCTTTTTTATGTTGAGTTGCACCACTGAATGCCCCTTTTCGATAACCAAACAGCTCACTTTCCAGCAACTCTTCGGGCAATGCGGCACAGTTTTGTGGAATAAAAGGGCCATCACGGTGAGGACCATTGCGATGGATACAAGCGGCGATCAGCTCTTTACCGGTGCCGGTTTCTCCCTGTATCAAAGCGGTTGCCGTTGAGTCAGCAATTTTTTCGATCAGGTTGAACACCTGTTGCATCGCCGCTGACTGACCAATAATCTCATCGACTTTCAGCTTACCGCTCATCCGGCTACGCAACTCTTCGTTCTCGATCTGTAGTACCTGATTCGTTTCATCCAGCTGAACAATCAGATTACGGTTTTCAGCCAACAAGCGGTTATTTTCGGCAACCACTACGGCCTGTACCGCAAAGGCTCTTACAAAACCCTCCAGTTTATCCGGAAAGGCTTCGACATCCCCCGCGTCACTCACCCGGCGGTTAAATAACTGCATCACTCCCAGACTAACCCCTTCATAATCTGTCAGGGGTACGACCATCAGTGACCGGGTACGACTACCACTCAGTCGATCCCGGTGGTAGATATCATCAAAGTTGAAACCGCTGTAGCTATAGGCATCGCTGATATTAACGATCTGACCAGAAAGAGCGGCATAGGCCACCACCTCCTCCATATTTGGCCGGCGACCTGGCTTAAGGTCCACTTTGTGTAACGGCACAATGCTGTTCTGCAAAGAGTCCCCCTGGGCAACCTCCGGATGCAGGTAGCGCTTGGTTCGATCCAGAATGTAGATACAACCCGCTTCAGACGCCGTGAGTTTACGAGCGGCCGTGAGAATCTTATCCAGCAACAGATGCAAGTTCTTCTCGCGGGTAATACTCAGATTGATCTTTACCAACTCTTCCAGGGCCAGCAGCGATTCTTCAACCCCATATTCAATCATTTTCGGTCACGGCGATCTCGTCGGCCTCTTCGCTGGCTGATGGGAACGGCTCTATCTCCTGAATCGGCGGGTCATACTCATTGCCAAAGCTAAGTCTAAAGCCACCGCTATCATCCATATCCAATAACAGAGTGGTATAGCGGGTTTCTTCCGACATCCGTTCAAGCACTTGTGTTGCAATTTGCGGTAGCAGTGTTCCGTTTAGGATGTGGTCGATATTACGGGCGCCGGTTTCTACCTCAGTACAGCGCTGTGCAATAGCATCCACTACACTGTCACTGTAATGCAGCATCAGCTTCTGGCTGGCTGCCAGCCTGTGCACCACCTTATCCAGCTTTATCCGTACAATATCGCCCATCACTTCGGCAGCGATTGGATAGAAAGGCACAATCTGCATCCGTGCCAACAGCGCCGGTTTAAAGTGTGCACTGAGTACCGGGCGGATCGCCTCAATCAACTCCTCTTTCGATGGACGCTGACCATCAGCACACATATCAGTAATAATATCGGTGGCCAGATTTGAGGTGAGGAAAACAATAGTATTGCGGAAGTTAACCAGTTGCCCTTCACCGTCTGAGAGCATCCCTTTATCAAACACCTGATAAAACAGATTCATCACTTCCAGATCGGCCTTTTCCACTTCATCCAGTAACACCACCGAATAGGGTTTCTGGCGTACCGCTTCAGTAAGCAGGCCACCCTCACCATAACCGACGTATCCCGGGGGAGAGCCTATCAGTCGGGAGACCGAATGCTTTTCCTGAAACTCTGACATATTAATTGAGGTTAAGAAACGTTCACCCCCAAACTGCTGATCAGCAACTCCGATAGCTGCTTCGGTTTTACCCACACCACTGGGGCCGACAAACAGAAATACACCCGTCGGTGTTTCCGGATTATTCACACCTGCTTTAGCCGCCCGAATACCCTGATCTATCGCATCAATGGCGTGGTTTTGTCCTTTGATTCGTTGCTGCAATTGACTGTTAAAACTGAGAACACTCTGAGCCTCATCCCGTACCATCTTACCCAGTGGTATACCTGTCCAATCCGCGATTACCCGACCAACAACATCGGGCGATACCTCATAATGGATCAGCGGATTATCTTGCTGTAATTCGCTCAGAGCGGCGACTTTATCACTGACTTCACGACGCAGTTGTGGCTCATCAATCTCTGAGCCCTTGGTTTCTAAACTAGCTGTTTCTAAGCTATCTGTTTCTGAGCTATCGGCTTCTGATAGGTTTTCGACGTTAAGAGCCTGGTGCTGTGCCAGTTGCTGACGCAACTGAACAATACTGTTCACCAATTCCTGTTCGGCCTGCCACTGAATCAGGAGCGTCTCGAGTTCTGATTGTCGGTCACTTACCTGCAGTGCCAACTCCGTCAACTGGCCTTCATCCACCAACACATCGCTGGCGATATCCCGTTGCAATGCATGGGACTCCCGTTCCAGAGTTTCAATCATACGTTCAAGATCATCAATCGCATCAGGCTTGGCGGTAATGCTGATTTTCACCCGCGCGGCGGCGGTATCTAATACATCCACCGCTTTATCCGGTAGCTGACGACCAGAGATATATCGGGATGACATTTTCGCTGCGGCTTCAACCGCATCATCACGCACGTATACACCGTGGGCTGCCTCATAAGTCTGACGCAAACCCCGAATAATAGTTACCGCTTGTTCGATGGTTGGCTCATCCAACTTTACTAACTGAAAACGGCGCGCCAGCGCAGGGTCTTTTTCGAAATATTTCTTATATTCAGACCAGGTGGTCGCTGCCACTGTTCGCAGCTCACCCCGGGCCAGTGCCGGTTTCAACAGATTGGCTGCATCACCACTGCCTGCGGCACCACCAGCACCGATCAGCGTATGGGCTTCATCAATAAACAGGATAATAGGCTTCGGAGATGCCTTAATGGCACTGAGCACACCGTTCAATCGATTTTCAAATTCGCCTTTTACACTGGCTCCGGCTTGAAGCAAGCCCAGATCCAGACCATAGAGTTCAACACCCGCCAGAATGTCCGGCACATCACCCTGGGCTATTTTCAGCGCCAGCCCTTCAACGACAGCGCTTTTACCCACCCCCGCATCGCCTACACAGATAGGATTATTCTTCCGACGACGCCCCAGAATATCGATCATCTGGCGGATCTCTACATCACGGCAGAAAACTGGATCAATATCCCCGGCACGAGCTTTAGCGGTAAAATTGGTACAGAATTTTTCCAACACACTCATATCGGCTTCGGCTACCGCCGCGGCAACACTGCCTTTAGCCACACTACCAACCTCGCAGGAACCTTCTGTAATAGAGAGATAATTCGCCTTGAGATCGTCGTAAGGGATGCTGTTCAGATCATCGACATAACTCGCCATACCATGACGACGCTGGTTAGCCAGTATAGCCATCACCAGATGACCACTGCGGACTTCAGGTGCTGCCAGTTCAAGCGATGCAATCAGCCAGGCATCCTCAAGCAACCCGACTAATGACTGTGCAAATACAGGTTTGCTCTGGTTGCCCTTTTGTTCCAATTCAATACTCTGCTGAACCCTTTTAACGAAATGAACAACATTGATCTCAAAGTGCACCAGAATCCGGGCAAGATCATTCTCTTCTTCCAGTAACTTCATAAGGAAATGATCAACATTAACCTCATACCCGCCATGGGACACACAGAGACCAGCGGCAGCTTCCAACGCCCGGGTACAATTACTATTCAGTCGTCCGACCAGTGATTTAAGCTGAATCTTTTCCATCTTTAACGTCCCTGTTGCAGTTCAGTATTTTATAATCTGAACCGGTTAACCAATACCGTGCAATATAACTGCACGATCACTACTAATCGGATTTCCCAGCCAGCCTGTCCAGCCAAGATAACAACTACCATCGAGACCCAGACTGCATTCGGGTACCTGATCCCCCTGTACAATCAACTTAATATCGAAACAGAGTTGTTCTGGCATCAACATCAGTATCATCTCTTTCAGTGCTGCATAATGAATGCCGTTAGGCAAAAAACCCGTAAACTGCTGATAATCCAACGGCCCCATCTGCACCACAAATTTACTGTTATAGTCCTTTACCCGTCCCCCAAGGGTAATGTCTTCGCCGAGTTGACTTGGCCCCCGGCCTAAACGGTTCTGCTGCTCAACAGGTACCGTTGCCCATCGCTCAACATGTTCGATGATCTGCACTGCTACATTATCGAAATATCCACTCACCACCTGCCGTAACACACTGGCAGAGTTACCCTGCATCGCCATCAAACCGGTAAACCCAAGCATTCGCGGCCAGTTAATCGCGGACTCCGCACGTGAGGCCTTATCCGGTGCGCCCATCAGTGCAAACATCCACTCTGAGAAATCATTCCCGGCAGCGGCTTCATACTGCAGCGATGGTCGATATTTATGCCACGCCCGATATAAAAATGCTGTCAGCCGGTGGTTAAACAGATCCAGAAAATCCCGCTGCCGGGACGTTGGCAATTCAAAAACCTGCAACACTAACTGACCTGTTTTAAATCGGTTCCACTCGGTACCCGGGAGTAACTCTTCTAAACTTTCACCGCTGCGCAACTGCTCCAGTTCTTCATTACTCAGTGGATAAACACTGAGCACACCGGCACGAATCTGCTGTTTAAACTCCGGCGCACCTAAGACCAGACTGGAGATATCCAGTCGGTGGTCCCTTAGTGCCCGAATCTGCTGCTCTGAGGTCAGGAAATATTCTATAAATTCCTGATTCTCAATCTGAACCTGTTCATAAATAATCGACTCTGTCACATGGGCTGGAAGTGGTGACGCCGGCCCATACAGCCCGATAAAATTATTCTGTAGCGCTAACTGCCCCTGTCGGTTCAGCCCGGCATGCTGAATATCACTGGCTGGAAACGCCAGACTTGGATGTCCTTTAAAGCGAACCCCTTCTTTTACTACGGGCCCCTGGTGACCCACCCTTGCTCCATCGTGCAATGATTCCAGCAGGTTAACCGCTTTGAAAAACTCAAAGCTATGAGCCGTCTGCTGCAATTCATTACTCAGAGTAAGAAATGCTGACCGCTCTGAATCTGCCATCTATAGATCTCTCCGTTATCCAGCCCTTCAACTTCCAATTCATGATGTGCATTGATATTGGCGTACTGACTGAAAAAGCCGTTCAACACGGAGGCAAACAGGAACATGGTACTTTCACCCTGTATTCCTTTTGCTCCGAATTTGCTCTCCCGTAGCTGTAACTTTGTTTGCAATGCCCTTACAGGAACTCCTTTGATTATTCGGTCCCGGGTCTCTGTCGAGATACTTTGAATACCCTCCAGCATCTGCTGACTGGCCCGCTCTGCCTGCCGATCAAAAAACGCTCTGAAGTCATAACAAGCCAGCAGGGTACGCAGGGAATCTAACCTCGATAAAGAACGATAATGTAGCGCCATCTGGGAAATAAGCTGCCAATGCAGACCTCCCCTTAGTGGCGGCTGTAGGGCATTCGTCACCCGTGTAATATTACGAAAAGAGGCAAACTCCACCGAGTCGGCCGTAGGATAAATAATATCACCCGCCCGAAGCACTTCTGACAACTTACGGTTGGTACAGGTTAACTCCAGCGAGATAGTTTCCGTCGGTGGCACTGTATTCTGACTGTCCACATGGACGAAACTAATATAGCTATCCAGACCACTCTGCAGCGTTGAAAGACGCCGTCTTAAGGAATAAAAAACCTGTTTATCCGTACTGTCAGACCGTATTTCATGATCAAAGCTTTCAAATACCGGATAGTCATAACGTTTGCTCTGTCCCCGTTGACTACCACTCACATGATCAATCGAGAAAAGCTCGATATGCTCCTGATTATCATGGTTTGGTCTGACCATGTACTCCAGGCGACGGTGGTCCACCCGGATTGGATCGGCATCAGCACTGAACAGATTGATAATGGGAGTACAGAACAGTCTGATATGGTTTTTTTGTAATCGCAGCTGTGAATCAAACTGACGGTTAAACAAACATTTCAGACTAAAGGATTCAATCATCGGTTGCTGTAGATGTTCACCCAAACCTTTTACATCAACAAAGAGAAATTTCTCCGGCAGGCTGAAGTACTCCTGCAGCAAACGGTAGCCATTGAAGGAACGATTACTGTAAGGAAGTAACGCCTCATCATCCGCGAAACCAACCGGGGAGATGACATTCGGCCCTAACCTGACCGTAGTTTGCTCCCCAGAGCGTAACTGCACCGTCAGCTCAATTTGATCAAGATAGCGAAACAACCAAAGATAAAGCCCCTGACTAATGTGCATCTCCCTGTCACCATGCAGAAACAATCGCAGGCTATCCAGACCCAGGTTTTCCGATGCAGCCCCCGGCTCAAGCTGAAAACCCAGTGTTAGCGACGCACCGTCACTCTGGTTTGTCGCAGTGACCTGTTGCAGTTCAATAGGATAAATATCAACGTCATAGCAACTACGAAACCGGCAACTGGTGTTCTCCACCTCTACCGACTGAACCTCTTCTCCCCGGGCGATACGTTTACCTTCAATCAGTGCATTTTCAATCGGTTTAAACTCCAGCACACTCATCGAAGGCAACGGCCGAAGATAGTGCGGCCAGAGCAGCCCCAACAGGGCATGCGTCACCTCGGGCAGTTCATCATCCAGTTTCTGTCGTAATCGACCTGTGAGAAAAGAAACCCCTTCAAATAAACGTTCAACATCAGGATCATTACCCTCTTCTGAGAGGAACTTTGCCAACCCCGGGTTCTGACGAGAAAACTCCGAGCCCATATCTCTCAGGTAGGACAGTTCATCCTGATAGTATTTATTAAACGCCATTCTAGCCGACCACCTTACAGAGGCCGTCACTTGCCATCATAGTTTGAAATTTGACCCTAACCGGACAATCAGGAATAGCCATATGTGCGTTAATCTCAAACCGAAGATCGAGTGGGTTTTCATCATTTTGCAGATACCGAACCCTGACCCGTTCAAGGCGCGGCTCATACTTTTCCAACGATAGCTTTATCGCTTTACGCATATCGGTCACCGCCTTCATATAACCACTACTCATATCCAGATCATTAAAGTCGGGCAAGCCATAGTCATCGAGAGCAGCAACACTACCCTGACGGACATTAAACATATTCTGTAAATGCATCTGCACCGATTCACGCAGTTTATCTTCGTTGACATCCAGCGACTGCTTTGCCCCCTCATCACCCAGCGCAACACGCTGAAGAAGGGTGTAATGCAACATAACAAATATCCTCACCGCTCTCTTAAGAGAGCGGTTTCATCAAGCACAACTAAGGGATTAAGTCTTATCCAGTTTGCCCACCAGGGACAAAGTAAAATCAGCACCCATATACTTGAAGTGAGGACGGACATGCAGAGAAACCTTGTAAAAACCTGGTTCACCTTCGACATCTGCTACCTGAATTGAGGCTTCACGCAAAGGCCGCTTACTGCGAACATCAGCACTGGCACCATCCTGATTGGCAACAAACTGACGGATCCAGACGTTCAGCTCCTCTTCCAGATCGTTACGCTCTTTCCAGCTACCAATATTTTCCCGCTGCAGTACTTTGATGTAATGCGCCAGACGGTTAACAATGAACATATAAGGCAGCTGCGTACTCAGCTTATAATTCATTTCAGCCTGTTTACCCTCTTTGCTGACACCAAAGAATTTAGGCTTCTGAGTAGAGTTAGCAGAGAAGAAAGCTGCATTGTCACTGCCCTTACGGAAGGTCAGTGGGATAAAACCGGCTTCAGCCAATTCAAACTCACGACGGTCGGAAACCAGTACCTCTGTCGGAATTTTTGTTTCTATTTGCCCCATCGCTTCATACTGATGCAACGGCAGATCTTCAACGGCACCACCACTTTGCGGGCCGATAATATTCGGACACCAGCGATACTTAGCAAAGCTCTCAGTCAAACGTGAGGCGAATGAAAACGATGTATTACCCCACAGGTAGTTCTGATGATCTCCTGATATGCTCTCATTATATTTGAACGCCTTAACCGGATTATCCCGCTCATCATAGGGCAGACGAAGCAAGAAACGCGGCATTGTCAGGCCCAGGCTACGCGCATCTTCACTGTCACGGAAGGAACGCCATTTAGCATACTGAGGACCTTCAAAAATTGAAGCAATATCATTCAGATTTGGCAGTTTCTGGATGTCATCCACGCCAAAGAACTCAGGCGCTGCCGCAGCAATGAAAGGGGCATGAGACATAGTTGCGATACTGGCAACACTTTGCATCAGGCTAATATCCGGAGAGCTGTGATCAAACTCATAGTTGGCGATCATGGCACTAACCGGTTCACCACCATGCTGACCGAATTCAGCGGTATAAATCTTCTTATACAGACCTGATTCGGTAATATCAGATGCATCTTCAAAATCCATAGCCAGATCTTCTTTCGATACATTCAGTAGCTGAATCCGGTTGTTCTCACGAAAGTCAGTACGGTCGACGACAAACTTAAGCCCCCGCCAGGCCGATTCCATCTTCTGAAAGTTATCTTCGTGAAGAATCTGATCCACTTGCAAACTGAGCTTTTCATCGATAGATGCGATCATTTCATCGACCAGCTGTTTACGAATGCGATCGCTCTTTTCACCGGACTTTAGAATTTCTGCGATAAAAGCCTGCACCCCTTTTGAGGCAACATCATAGGCTTCATCACCGGTTTTCATATTGGTCTGCTGCATGATCTGATCAAGCAAAGTACCCTCTTCGGATACCGCAACTGCGCCTTGAACGGCAATCTGTTCCTGTTCTGACATAATATAATCCCTTACTTCCTGGTTCAGCGTTCTACTTCAGCGACGCAGTTATTATTCTTCAATACCCAATTCAGCCATCAGCTTCTGACGGGAATCATCATCGCCCAGCAATTCTTCGATCTGCTTTCTAAAGGCAGGAACGTTGCCCAATGGGCCTTTCAAAAACGAAAGCGCTTCGCGAAGTTCCAGCAGCTTTGCCAGCTCTGGCACTTGCTTAACAACAGACTCAGGCTCGAAATCACGGAGATTATTGAAGGTTAAAGAAGCAGACATCTCTGCATCTTCCTCACCGGACAACTTATTCGGTACCGTCATCTGAACGTTCAGACGCTGGCTGGCCATCACATCAGAAAAGTTATCCTTATTAATATCGATCAGCTCACGATCCTGAAGGTCTTCTTCCTCTTCCCGCAGAGTATAATCACCCACCATTACTACCTTGTTTGGCAGCTCAACATCTTCCTTAGCATCACCTGTCGCCGGTTTATAGACGATATTGATCCGCTCCTTCGGTGCCACTGATCCATCTTTAGCCATGAGCCTTCATCCTTTCTAATTTATAGTGCCAGCGCACTCAGCGGATCCATCAGGCATAACGCCATTTTTAACTGATCCACTTCGTCCTGCTGCTCTTTGGTATATTTCTGCTTTGCTTGTTTCTGACCGTGACCGCTCAGCAGAAGCTTTATTACATTCAGATATAATTCCGGTTCCCACCGCGCCAGACCTCTTTCCTGCAACGATTGAACAAGAGATTGTAATTGCGGTATAGCAACGTCCAGATGCCCTGCATCGAAACAAAACTGAGCTTGTTGCAACTGCCACCAAACACGCTGCCGCTCACCTTCTGCCTGAGCAGCACCTGTTGTTAATAGTTGTAGCCCCTGATCAAACTGCCCCTTTAAAGCTGCTTGTTTAGCTTCACCATATGCCGTATCCCAGGCCGCCGTATCAGCAGAATTTGAATCGCCAGTGCCAGCGCTACTGACTGAACTCAATTCAGTCTCAACCCAGGCCTGTGTCAACGGATCAACAAACCCCTCTCCATTGGCAAACTTACGACTAATAAAATCAGGGAATCGTATAAGTAAATGACTAACATTGTGCATAACCACGGCCGCTGCATCAGGGGCATCAAGCTCCTGTAATCCCCGGCACACCATCCGGTGTAAACCCAGCCAGAAAATTGCCCCTCCGGCATAGTTTTTCTCACATTCCTGAATCAATAGCTGCCAGTTACCCGCCTGTTCAAGTGCCTGCAGTTCCTGAATTCGATTATCTGAAGGGATTTTTGGCAATACACCACTAGAGGGAAGTTTCTCCACAATCATCCAGGTACTGGTACGCAACAGGTGATAAGGATAGGGATCGGTGAGGCGCTGTTGCCGCAGCAACTGGCAGATCTTATCCACTGTGCGATTATTTGTTGTCAGCGCTTTTTCTATATCGGCTGTCGAAGTAACAGACTGGGGCTGAGCTTTAACCTGCTCTGCCTGGTTAGCTGCTGTATTAGGCAGGGACTTAGGCTGAATAACAGACTGTGCTGTCTCCGCCAATGGTTTTGACGCAACGATCTGTTCTACCTTAGCCTCAGCTTTTTCTTCTGTGATGCTCTGTTCCTGAACTTTATTCTGTTCGGCCAGAATAAATTCAGCATCCCGACAGAAACTGCTGAGTTGATTTTTACATTCGAACAGAAAGGGGGCATCATCGCCTAACCGTTTGTTAGCCGCCTGCTCTAAACGCTTAAACTGTTCGTTACTACGGACAATATCAGTAGCAATATCTTCGCTTACTTCAACTTCAGAAAATGGCCGCTCCAGTTTTTTAAGCATCCATTCAAACGCAGCAGCCCGCAATTTATTGGGCTTTTTAAGTCGGGCAGGATAGATATCATCCCAGTAATCTGCTTCCAACATCGATGCTAATAAAACGAAACCATTATGCAAACCCGCAAAGCCATGACGATAATAAAGCGCAACGCTTAGCCGACTGGCGACACGCAGGTCTTTTGAATGCTCGCGCAGGATCGTTTCCGATAAAACCTGGACACGGGTCCAGTCAATCGGTTGAATATCGATCCCTTCGCCTTTCTTAATCTCATCATCCAGCTCATTATAAATATCGTCGTGCTGGACATCCCTGCCAGTTGGCTGGGATGCGCTGATTAACGCTGTAGCGAGCTTTTCTGCCCAGTCTTGCTCCATTACTCCCATGATAGGTTCAGGCATTAAACAGATGGGAGAACCGGCTTAGCGAAGCCAGGTGTTGATAGATCAGCTCTAGTCCACCGGAACGATTCAACTCATCCAGGTCTGTAGTGCTCAGTTGTTTAAGGCGTTCACGATTAATAACAAAGAAACCATCCAATTTACGGCCTTCACCTGTTTCTTCAGCAACAAATGTCGCTTCCGTTGATTCAAGCAGCCCCAGGTCGGAAAGTTTGTCTGTAAAAATCTTGTTGCGTCTGAAATCCAGTTCAAATTGCTGCAAAAACTGACTGGTTTTTTGCAGATAGTCAGTCTGTTCATTGGCATCCGTGAATAATGCTTCTCCCCGTCCTTCTCGGTTACAGCCAGAATAGCTCTCGTCAATACACACCGTCAGCGTACTGTTCTGATCTGAGACGCTGGCAACCGTAAACGGATAGCGACGGACGTAGGCTGGCAGGTACGACGCAAGCCACTGCCCCTGTCCATCGACAAACAGGTTTTCACCGGCTTTCGTACCAACTACAGCGACCGGGACATAGCCGTTATCAGCCGACATAAAAACAATAGGGTAATGGAACAGTAACTGACCGAACTCGGAGAGACCGACAGGAATGGTATTAGCCGCGGCGGCAAAGCCGTAATCGACGATATCGACATTGAAGTCGTTATGATTAGCGGAACTGACAGCGGTCAGTTGCTGATAGAACATCGGTAGCATTTCAAAATCCTTTTTATATATCTGCCTATCCCTGGGCAAAACGTGTACCAGCGGCGATATTATCACGCTGTGGCACAGCTAATGTGAAAACAGTATCGTATTTTTGCCAGAGATCAAAGATTTGTTTAAATTTTTTGGTTTGACGAACATAACCGACTGTTCTTCCATCCTTATCGAGGTAAGCAAAAATATCGTCTTGCTGATCCTCTGGTAACCTCACACCATCACTTTTTACATCAAAGATAATGACAAACTCGTTAAACAAAGCCTCATCAGCACCAAACAGATAGTTCAAAAAGTCAATCATACTCGCTGATAAAGCCGTATCTGTCAGAGCTGAGCGGAACAAGACAGAAGAACCACTGGTATTCAATTGCCCCGATAATAAACTTGCCTGAGCTGTCAGATACGCATCCGCCCCTTTCAGGCTCAGAGTCGAAGAGGCATAGTCTCCCGCAAAGGTAAAATCGATCGGGTTATTTGCTGCACCAATACTATTGGTAGATTGAACTTCTAAGCTCAAATTATCGTTCACATCAAATGTAACACCGAGGTTAGATTCCAGGCTTCCTGTTTCAGAGATGAGCGTTAAATCATCCGCAGCTGCCATTGCAATCTGCATGCTATCTTCTTCTATCACAGTCACTTTTTTGGCTCGGGTCTGAGTTAAACCGGAAACAGCCAATTGACCAAAGCGGGTTTCTTCAACCAGCTCCCCTAACCCCAGATAAATTTCATTATCGGCCTTAAAGGTTCCTTTGCCGCCAACGATTAAATCACCAGCATCAAAGATACTGTTGCCTGCGGTTACCGTCAGATTACCTAAGACAGAAGCATTGTTTAGCGTCAGGCTGTTAAGTTCTGCTATAGAGGCATTCTGAGCAGAAATGCTTAGAGTGTTAAAATCATTATCTGAGTTTTTCAATAGCAGGTCAGCGGAGGTATCTGCCGACAGGTGCCCCGTAATCTGCACCCTCTGATGACCAACAATATTCCCAGATACGGATGCTAACCCTGCATCACCATCAACGGTTACCTTTTGTAAATTGATCCCCGTTTTAGCGGCTATATCCAGTCCGGTTAGCATATTCTGCTGCCCGATATCTCCAGATGTAAACTGATCGCTGTTAACGGTCAGTGAATAACCCCCATCAACCAGACCCAGTCTTATATCGGAGCCCTTTAATGAAAGGCTAGCCATCAGGTTCACTGCCCCTACGACGGTTTGCTCACCTATAGTCTCCACATTGTTATACAGTTCAGCAGCTCCACCAATAAAAAGACTATCAGCGATAGCTGTATCATTAATTACCGCGTCACCACCGATACTGATCGCACCTGCTGTCACTGTGGAAGCCAGGGTTGCATCCTCACTAACGGTAAGATCACGGATATTCACCGCATCATTGATCTCTGCTATACCGGTCAGCGTTAGATTATGTGCACCGGTGAGAGCATTGGTTGTAACCTTGCTGCCGGTTAGATTGATATCATTCAGCAGGCTGACGGCACCGATGTAATGCTGCGTGCCCGTAGTAGTAACATCGGCACCCAAATCAGCAGCGCCGTTGATAACCAGGCTGTCCGCGATAACTGCACCATTAATATTCGCAGTACCATTAAGCCTTATAGCCTTTGCATTGACAGTAGCAGCGAATGCGCTATCGCCATTGACCGACAGGTCATTGACCGCAACGGTCCCATTGATATCCGCATCACCGGTGACCGTCAGTCTATGGGCGCCACTGATGGCCTCGGCTGTAACGGTCGTCGCTGTCAGAGTGACGCCATCCGTTAATACAAGCGTGCCACCATAGTTCTGCGTCGCGGTTGTGGTGATATCTGCGGCAGTCTCTGTATTGCCGGTGATGGCCAGGCTATCAGCGATAACGGTCCCCTCAAATTCGGCAGCACCGCCAATACTGATCGCATCGGCATAAAGGGCTGTCACAAACGCCGCTGCGCCGCTAACCGACAGATCATTCACATTCATAACGCCGTTAATATCGGCATTACCGGCCAGGGTAAGGTTATGTGCGCCGGTGACGGCATTAGTCGTAACTGTTGTGCCCGTCAGAATCACATCGTTATTCAGTGCCACTGCACCGGTATAGCTCTGCGTACCACTGGTGGTGACATTAGCTGCCAGATCCGTCGTACCGGCGATATCCAGACTGTCCACAGTCACCACATCAGCAATAACGACATCGCCGCCGATGCTGATCGCACCGCCCGTCACGGTGGAAGCAAAGGTTGCATCTGAACCGACCGTCAGATCATTAATATTGATTGCACCTGCACTGTTCAGTACGCCGGTAACTGTCAGGTTGTGCAGTCCGGTCACTGACTGGGCGTCAATGTTACCGGCCAGGATAACGTTGTCACTGAGGCTCAGGTTACCCATATAGGTTTGCATATCGGCATAGATATCCCCAGCCAGGTCGACTGTCTTAGTAAAGACAATGTCACTCAGCTGGTCCGTTGCCCCTACATCACCCGACAGATTAACAACCGCA
Organism: Amphritea sp.; assembly: GCA_024679635.1. The sequence goes on from JAIBDA010000009.1 coordinate 19,971, forward strand.
TTCAGTACGAGTTGATGGTGACCATCCACGGCCCCATTAAAGTTCACCGTTGACCCGGTGAGCGTCGTGTCACCGATCAGACTGACATCCCCGCCGTAGGTTTGAGTGGTGCCCGTGGTGACATCCGCACCTAAATCGGTCATACCGCCGATGGATAGGCTATCGGCCAGAATGACGCCTTCGATCACGGCATTACCACCGACCGTTAACAGATTAGTACTGAGTGTAGATGCAAAAGCAGCATCGCCACTGACGGTTAAATCGCTAACCATCACCGCCCCGTTCAGATCGGCATCACCGCTAACGATAAGGTTATGCGCGCCGGTCACTGCATTGGCGGTAACCGTGGTACCGGTTAGGGTTACCCCGTTAGCCAGGGTTACCGCGCCGGTATAACTCTGCGCGCCCGTCGTCGTAACGTCTGCACCCAGACCGGTCGTCCCGGTGATATCCAGACTGTCGGCGGTCACAACATCGCTGATGATTGCGTTACCACCAATACCGACCGCACCCGCATTCAGGGTGGAGGACATCGTTGCATCTGAGCTAACGCTCAGATCATTAATATCAACAGCACCGGCACTATTTAGCGTACCAGTCACCACCAAGTTCTGTGGGCCTGTCATTGACTGAGTCGAGACATCACCTACCAGGGTAACAGTGTCACTCAGCGTCAGGCTGTTCATAAAGTTCTGCACGCCCGCGGTGATATCCACGCCCAGCGCAACCGCTTTATCAAAGACGATCTCACTCAGCACGGTATTCCCACCCACGTCGCCTGACAGGTTAATGCCATCAGCATTCAGTTCCAGTCGATGAGCGCCATCCACTGTTCCATTCAGGTTTACCGCACTTCCTATTCCAGTTGCCGTAAGCACCGCATCGTTCGTCAGGGTTACCGCGTCGGTATAGTTCTGGGCGCCCGTCGTCGTAACGTCTGCACCCAGATCGGTCGTCCCGGTGATAGCCAGACTATCCGCGGTCACAACATTGTCGATGGTCGCGTTACCACCAACGGTTACTGCATCCGCATCCAGGGTGGAGGACAAGCTTGCATCTGAGCTAACGCTCAGATCATTAATATCAACCGCACCGGCACTCTGTAACGTGCC
>JAIBDA010000123.1 GCA_024679635.1 Amphritea sp.
ACTTCTTCGATCAGGTCACGCAGGGTCAGGTAACTACCGGCACGTTTGGATATTTTGACCTCTTCGCCGCCACGCATAACTGTCGCCATCTGATGCAGTACGTAATCCGGCCAGCCCTTAGGGATACCTGCATTCAGTGCCTGTAAGCCAGCGCGCACCCGGGTGATAGTGCTGTGGTGATCGGCACCCTGTTCATTGATAACGGTGTTGAAACCCCGCTGCCATTTGTTCATGTGGTAAGCAACGTCAGGTACAAAGTAGGTGTAGCCGCCATCGGTCTTACGCATTACCCGATCTTTGTCATCGCCGAAATCGGTGGTGCGTAGCCACAAAGCGCCGCCCTCTTCGTAGGTATAGCCGCTCTTGATCAGCGTCTGAACGGCCTCTTCTACTTTGCCTTCGGTATAAAGTGAAGACTCGAGGAAGTAGACATCGAAATCAACACCGAAAGCTTTCAGGTCCAGATCTTGCTCATGGCGAAGATAGGCCACGGCGAAGTGACGAATGCCGTCCAGATCATCAGCATCTTTAGTGCCGGTATAGCTTTGATCTTCTGACTTAACGGTGTCGCCGCGCATGAAGCTTTCGGCCAGATCGATAATATAACCGCCACGGTAGCCATTTTCCGGCCAGCTGGGATCTTCAGGTGTCAGGCCTTTACAGCGAGACTGAACTGATAGGGCCAAATTGTTGATCTGCTGCCCGGCATCGTTGTAATAAAATTCGCGGGTTACATCCCAGCCAGTGGCGTCCATCAGGCGACAAAGGCAGTCACCAACAGCAGCACCCCGTCCGTGGCCGATGTGCAGAGGGCCGGTCGGATTCGCGGATACGAACTCAACCTGAACCTTCTTTCCAGCGCCGTCATTGTTTCGGCCGTAGGTTTCTTTCGCCTGAAGGATAGTTTTAATCAGGTTCCCGGTGGATGCGTCGCTGACAAAAAAGTTGATAAAACCTGGCCCGGCAATCTCGGTTTTGTCTACATTTTCTGATGCGGGTAGTGCTTCGCAGATTTTTTGTGACAGGGCGCGGGGATTAGTTTTTGCTGCTTTGGCCAGTGTCAGAGCAATATTGGATGCAAAGTCGCCGTGAGACTTGTCGCGGGTGTTCTCGATCATGATGTTTGGCTGGGTATCAGCAGGCAGTGTGCCATCTTCAATCAGCGAGGTCAGGGCAGTACTAATCAGGTCCGCAATATGTTGTTTCATGCTCAAAAGATACCGGGTTAAATTCAGGGGCCAGACTCTGGTGCGCAGTTTCAAAAAATGCTGCGTGTTTGTCTGTAGAAAAGACCGCGTATTATCCCTTTTCGCCTGTGCTTTGTTAACCCCTATAGAGAGGTTATTTTTAGGCTAGAACATATCCACGGGGTCGACATCTACTGACCAGCGTACTTTCCTTGCGTCCGGATTAATTTCGGCCTGGTAAATTATGCTTTGTAGCTGTTGATGCAAGGCTTTTCGGTCTCGGCTTTGCAGTACCAGTTGTGCCCTGTAAAGACCTGCTCTTTTCTCCATTGGTGAGGGCAGAGGGCCCAACCACTGGATTCCATTAGGTTGAAGAATGTCTTCTTCTAACATGTTTCGCAGCTGGCTCAGGAAGCGCTCGGCTAAACCCTGATGGTTTGCTTCGGCTCTGAACATTGCGCAATACAGTGAAGGCGGGAGCTGAGCCGATATTCGCTGACTAAGTTCCTGTTCGGCAAAGGCCTGATAACCTTCGGTGACCAGGCTGGTAATGGTGGGGTGATCAGCATGATAGGTTTGCATCACTACTTTTCCCGGATGTTCAGCTCGTCCGGCCCGGCCGGATACTTGCAGGATCAGCTGAGCGGTTCGCTCCATGCCCCTGAAATCGGCACTGAACAGTCCGCTGTCAGCATTCAAAATAGCGACCAGAGTAACTTTGGGAAAATGGTGTCCTTTGGCCAGCATCTGCGTGCCCACGAGAATGCAGGGCTTGCCTTCATTAATCCGATCCATAATTTTCTGCATCGAATGTTTGCGCTGGGTTGTGTCGCGATCGACCCGGATAACTGGGAATTCAGGGAACAGTTTGAGTAGAGCTTCTTCCGTGCGCTCGGTACCTGCGCCGATCGGTTTTAATTCTGAGCTGCTGCAGTGGTCGCAGACATTGGGTACCGGTCGCTGGCTATCGCAATGATGGCAGTGGAGGTGGAAGGGTTTGCGGTGAAGCGTCATATGAGCATCGCAGCGCTTGCAGTCAGCCAGCCAGCCGCAGTCGTGACACATAAGCGTCGGTGCAAAACCTCGCCGATTGAGAAATATTAAGACCTGTGTGCCCTGTTGCAAGTGGCCGCGAATCTGTTGGATTAGTGGCTCAGACAATCCGTCTTGCAAGGGGAGTTGGCGAATATCCAGTAGTTCGAATTTAGGCTGTTGGGCATTACCGGCTCTTTGATTAAGCTTTAAATACTGATAGCGCCCCTGTCGGGCGTTATAAAGGGTCTCTATTGCAGGGGTGGCCGTGCCTAATACGACAGGGACCTGTTCATAATTTCCCCGCATTACCGCGAGGTCTCGGGCGTTATAACGAAATCCTTCCTGCTGTTTGAATGAGGTGTCATGCTCCTCATCAATAAAGATAACCCCGGGGTGCTTTAATGGGGTAAAGATGGCGGAGCGGGTGCCGATTATAATCCGGGCGACCCCTTCTTTAGCCTGCAGCCAGGCATCCAGCCTTTGTCGGTCGGTCAGATTAGAGTGGAGTACTACCACCGGTAGATTAAATCGAGCTTTGAAACGCGCTACTGTCTGAGGCGTAAGTCCTATCTCGGGTACCAGAATCAGTGCCTGTTTTCCTTCACGAATGAAATGTTCAATCGCTTGTAGATAGACTTCGGTTTTGCCTGAGCCGGTTACGCCTTGCAGTAGATAGGGTGTAAAGCCTCTCCCTGTAATGATGGCGCGGACCGCTGTCTGTTGTTCATCATTTAAGGTTAAAGGGGCTTCATGGAGGGGCTCGCTATTTTGTCGCTGGTGATTCGCTTTATGAATAAAGGATTCAGCCAGGTTTTTTTCTACCAGTTTTTTAAGCAGGCTGGACTGACCGCCTTCTACCCGAATGGCGTCTTCACTGATTCCGTTTGGGTGGTCTAAAAGAAGCAACAAAAGTTCTCGTTGTCTGGCGGCTGCCTTTCCTAATTGTGAAATGTCGGCGTTTTTTGCTGCCCGCCACAGGTGTTGATGGGCGAATTCACAGGCTTCGCCTTTGCGTAACAGAACGGGCAGGGCCTGGCTTAGTGCATCTCCTAATGGGTGTTGATAGTAATTGCCGGCCCAGCGTGAAAGCTTAAATAGTGACTCAGGTAAGGGGGGGGTAGAATCAAGTATCGCAATGGCTGCTTTTAGTTTGTTTGCAGGCACCTCTGTCGTCTCAGAGGTCTCTATTAGTACTCCGGTCACCTCTCTGCGGCCAAAGGGAACCCGTACCCGTATGCCTGGTTGTAATGTTTCGATACAACAATCTATTGGTGGCAGGTAATCGAATAGCCGTCGAAGCGGTGAGGGTATGGCTAGTCGCAGGTAAGGCATAGAAGAGGAAGCTCACATAGGGTCTGAGGGCACAGTGTATGTCTTTTTGTTTTCGCTGTTAACTGGCTGTTACAATGTAAGGCTAAAAGGCTTGCCTGGCGTTATAACAGTGCGTATAATCCGCGGCCTTATTCCCATAAGGCTTTATTGCCTGCATGCGGTGCCCGGCAATAGATCGGGTGGCGGCATACAAAACGACTGAGGTTTCACATGAAAAACGGTATCCATCCAGAATACACGCCGATCAAAGCTACCTGCTCTTGCGGTAATGTTGTTCAAACTCACTCTACAATCGGTAAAGATATTCTTATCGATGTATGTAGCCAGTGCCACCCGTTCTACACTGGTA